>NZ_VTYM01000013.1:0-99122 GCF_013113925.1 Alteromonas sp. 07-89-2
GAAAATACTTCAACGAGAAGCCGGATATACGGACGCAAACCATTTTAGTCAAAACAGCATGTTTACTCTTGCAATAATGGGGGAGACCATATACAGGCCCTAGTTATGTGAGATTAAAAGGTAAGGCTCTGGTGGTTTTCAGAGCCTTTTTTATTTACATATAGAAACCGTCAAAAGCTAGTTTTAATTTTATCGCTTGTTTGTTGCTTTCTATTGCTTACTCGTTTTCAACTGACACTGAAAAAGCAATGGGGGCCATCTGCTTTTTAAAGTCTTCCAGTGCATCTAAAGGTAGCTCAACATTTATTACCACACTGCTTCCATAGTTACAGTTTGCAATTTTACCTTGAGCTTGCTCTACCAAGTGACGTACAAACTGCTCGTGTTTGAAATCGATGTCTACGCTAAGCGGTTCCAGCTTTATCTCTTGTCTTACCTCAAGAGCATCTATGGCTTGCTGTGCTGCAGCCGAGTAAGCCCTTACCAATCCCCCCGCACCTAATTTAATCCCGCCAAAATACCGCGTGACAATAATCATGATGTCGCCGATATCTTTGTGCTGGAGTACATTTAATATGGGTTTACCGGCAGTGCCGCTAGGCTCGCCGTCATCAGCCATCGCCGCGCTACTTGGCGAGTTAGGGTTGCCAAAAACATAAGCCCAGCAATGGTGTCTGGCGTCGGGATACCGTTGTTTCACACTATCTAAAAGCGCCATTGCACTTTCACGAGAATTTGCAAAGCCGGCACAAGCAATGAATTTGCTTTTCTTAATTTCGTACAGGGTTTCAACCTGTTTAGCTGGAACGGGATAAGTCATCAGCGCATTGTAAGCTAAGACAATTTTTTATTTAAGCCAAATAAGGTAAGCAGTGTGTTTTATCGCTCAATAAAACGAAATTTTAGACGACGATAGGCTCAGATAGAACGCAGTGGTCAAAAATACTACTATTTGGCGAATTATCTTGAAAGGTCGTATTTCGTTTACCGTTCTAGCGGGTGCTTATTTCTGGATTTGTAGTTAAGTATTTGAATTTAAATGACTTTATAAAGTTGGCGCAGTGATTGTAATAGTGAATATGAGTGTGGCCAAGGCGTAACGCCACAACAACGTAACTTCGTCCCAATAAGGAAATCATGCTATGAAATCACGTATTACTGCTATCGCTATTGTTGCTCTTACCTCTGTATTCACCGGAAGTGCTTTAGCTTCTGTAGAATTTAAGCCTACCGACGATTCGGTCACCTCTAACCTTTGCGTTGCTGCCGCTACCGGGAACAAGTGGAAGCTACATGAACAAATTAAAGAATCTGCGCTAGATAAAAAGTACGTAGCACAGGACATGACGTGTAACGGGCTATCGGTCGCTGCGTTTGTTGATCAATATGGCAAGAACGGGGATAGCATCAAGAAGTACCTGAATATTCAACAGCAGCAGATTGCTAGCGTGGTGCACGCAAAATAACCACCACAATTAAACGGTGCTAGGCTTGTACGTGTGCGTACGCGAAAAATCGTTTGTGTGAAAAAGCGGATTTAAAAAGGGCTGTTGATGATACAACAGCCCTTTTTACTAATTTAACATGACTGCTAGCGTAGAATACCTGATACAGTTTCAGATACATTCAATGCGCCTTTTTGAATTTCATCAATAATGCTTTGCACTTGCGCAATCTGTTGACTATTTTGGTCAACACTGTCTTTAACGCCTGCCATTTTCTTCGTGGATTTGTCAGCAAGCTTTCTGTTCTCCGCCACTACACTTTCAATTTCCACAGTCGAATCGCTGGTGCGTTGCGCTAGCTGCCTCACTTCATCTGCTACTACAGCAAATCCTCTACCTTGATCGCCTGCACGTGCAGCTTCAATAGCGGCATTTAGTGCTAAAAGGTTGGTTTGCTCAGCAATGCCACTAATCGTTGTCACAATGGTTTCAATTTTTAGCGATTGCTCACTCAGTTCGTGCATAAGTTGATTGGTTTGCTCAACTTCTAACATGGCTGTATTGAAAATCTCAACGCTTCGTTGAAGTGACGAGGCACCTTCATGGGCAATTTGAGACGTCTCTTCTGCCGTTGATACTGCGAGTTCCGCCGCCTGTGCGATTGCATTCTTTTCGTTAATTGCATCGGTAATGTTAGATGCAAATTTAATAACTTTTACTACTCGGCCCGAAGCATCAAACACGGGGTTGTACGTTGCTTCCAACCACAATGCGTTACCGTGTGAATCTACTCGCTCAAACTGGCCTGAAGAGAAATTACCGCGGGCAAGGCTATCCCAAAAATTAGGATTTTCTTGATAAAACTTATCGCGACAGAACATGCGATGGTGTTTACCTTGAATGTCGGCCAAACTGTATTTCACTGTTGCAGTAAAATTCTCATTTGCCGTGATAATTGTTCCATCAGGATGAAACTCAATTACCGCCATTGACTTGTTTAGTGCGTCAGTCACTGCTTTACTGGAAAAATAGGCATTTTCATGTTCAGTGATATCGTGGTAAATAGCATGAATTTCTGTAACACCATGCTTATTCACCGCTACGTAGCTTGCCTTAAGCCACTTCGTTTCACCTAACGCCGATTTTCTTGCAACCGTGTCGCTAAAGCTGCCGCCATTGAGCAAGTGCTGCCAAAACGATTTGTACTGTGACTCAGGTTCAACACCTTCAACGCGCATTGCCGCATGGGAAAACGATGTTGCGGTTGAATTTGGGTAATCCAAAATGGAAAGTAATATGGGAGAGGCAAATGTGCACTGTCCATCAGTGCTATAGATGGCATAGGCCATTGTGTTTTTGAACGCATCCAGCGTACCAAGCAAGCCTTGGCTCTCGTCCCTAAGAGCCGAAATGTCACTATTGTATCGAGAACTTGATACGAACATAACGTCTCCGAAAATTACAAGTATAATTAAGAATTAGTGCAGTCTATGTTAACTATATCTAACATTTATGTCGTTTAGACATTAGGCGAAGCCTAGGTTGAAGGCATTATCAATTAGGCTTAATTTATCTATAAGTGTTTGTTTTTATTGTTACAGTACGGTAACTATTTCCATCTAACAAGTAACATTCGAACTAATAAGACCACTCGATGCCATTAGAACGCTTTATCCCATTTCGCAAGCATGATGTTAGTAGATTGTGTGAAAATGTAATTGTGCAAGAGAGGACTCTTTTTCGTACGTTCTCAACGTTGCTCGTTAATCGCATTCACTATCAATATCATGAGCAACTTGAAGGTCTGAAAGATAGCTATAACGACTTTGATCCAAACAAAGACACCCGCGATCTTACACCTTCAAGTGAAGCTACGAGAAAGCAAAGCCAAAAGGCATTTTCGAATGCGTTCGCCAATCTATTAAACGCAGCCAATTTTGAAAAAGTCACAAACGAAGATTTAGAAGCAGCATTAAACGAAGAGTCGCTGTTTAAAGTGCGCCTTGCGGTAAGCTTCGATGACTTTGAAGATGTGGTGTTTTATCGACGGGGCGAGTCGGTAAAAACTGAAACGCTGCGTACTTTTTTCGGGTTGCGAAAAAAGCAGGTGTCATTTACCAACTATGACAAAGTGGCCGTTTATATCACTTTTAAAGATGAAGCCTACTTCAAAGAGAAAGGGCAAACGCCAGCCACCTTTAAACCTGGTTCCACCATAGTAAAGCTTTTCCAAAACGTACCTAAAGCAGACTTGGAGATGCTGTTTCCCAATAGCGAAGTCAAAATGCGTCCGCTAGATAAATTGATTATTAGTGCATCGGCAGCAATAGGCGGCACCGTGGTACTAGTGACTAAGTTAGGCGCGTCGTTACTTCTCATGGCATCTTTTCTGGCCTTTTGGCTTGGCTTTAAAGACAATGAAGTCGAATTGACTAAGCAAAGCCTAATCACTTTTGGTATTGGCATGGGTGTATTCGGCAGCTTTATCTTTAAGGAATGGACAAAGTTTAAAAACAGAAAAATCAGGTTTATGAAAGCCTTGTCTGACAACCTCTATTTTAAAAATTTAGACAATAATGCAGGCGTGTTTCATACGTTAATTGATGCAGCAGAGGAAGAGGACTGCAAAGAAGCTTTGTTGGCTTATACATTTTTACTGAAATGTAGTGAAGTGTCTGTAGAAGGTGGTGCTGCATTCTGCGCGGTGCGTGCAGAGCGCGAGATTGCCGCTGGTGGAATGTCATTAGCAACCCTCGATAGTGTAATAGAAAGTTACTTTTCAGAGGAGCTTGATTGTGCGCTCGATTTCGACGTTACTGACGCTATTAATAAGCTGGTGGACATGGAACTAGTCGAACAATACGGCGATATTTTTGTGGCGCGGGCGCTTAGCGATGCTGTGAAGATACTTGATGACTACTGGGATAATATTTATCAGTCTGTTTGATTGCCCCTTTAATATCGATAATAGTACGCCAAGGAATGAAAAGCCTAAGCGAAGCTTTCAAGCCTTATTGCTACTCATTACGCACGTGAATAGCGGAAGGTAAGCGCTGACAGTTTGAGTACTTATCCACTAAAATAACCTTCGTGTTGTGCTTGTTTAACTGTGTCTAAAAAGGCTTTTATTCTTAGCGATTGATGGGGGCGCTGTGGGTGCACAACAAACAGCTGACTGCTGCTTTTTATTGAAGGCACACTCGGTGTCGCCCCCGGCTTAATTTCTTCAAAAAGTGCGACCAATTCACCCGCCTTACTATGCTTTTTCGCCACATAGCTTGGCAGTCTTGCAATACCGCGGCCTTCCAGCACATGCTGAATGAGCGCTAGATTATCATTAAGTTTTAACCAGCCTTTAACCGCTGTACGCTTACCGTTTATGAGCCAGTTATCTTGGTCTGGGCCGCAAAAGCACTGGTGCGCATCTAAGTCGCTCAACACTTTGGGTGTGCCGGTTTGCTTAAGGTATTGCGGTGCTGCAACTATGGTGTGGCTATAAGTAAATAATGGCTTGGCCACCATATCTTGCGGCGGGTTGTTAGTAGAGCGAAACGCCAAGTCGAAATGACCTCGGTTTAAATCGTGCCTTTGATAGCTGGTATCTAAATGGAACGAAACATCAGGATGCTGCTGCGAGAAGGAAAAACACAGTTCGCTTAACAAGTAGTGCGCAAACATATTCGGCGCCGTAATGGCGATTATTCCTTCCAGTTGCGTTTGCTCACGTACTAAATTTTGCTCTAGCTCTACCACGCTGCGATTAATCTTCTGTGTATCGGCGTACACTTGTTTACCTTCGTTGGTAAGACTTACTTGGCGTGTTGAGCGCTGCAGCAACTTTACGCCTAACGCAAGTTCAAGCTCCCTTATTTGCTCCGACAGGTAGCCCCTCGAAATCTGCATTTTCTCTGCCGCAGCACCAAAGCTTAAGGTTTCTGCTACCGCACTAAACAGCATCAATCGCTCGACTTTTTTATGTGGTTTCATTGGCTTGTTACTTTTTATACAAGATTACATCGGAGATAAATATTCACAACATGCTCGAAAAACTGCGTCTCGAGCAATGTCACATCAGAAAATGTAGAGTTAGTGATTATATATGGAATACAGCTATTCGCTATAAAGAATAATGATTTCGCTATTGTGCGCTGAAAGGTGGTCACTGCAAGCGTAAACTTGCGCTATCCGAAAGGCCTTTATTAATTCTCTTTTTCGCGAGCGGTGCATATGAAAAACCTTCCTCTAAATCAGTACATTTCACACGCCAGTCAGCTGGTTTACGGCTGTATGGCTATTGGTGGAGAGTGGGACTTTAACCCATTAACCAAAGATCAAACCCAGCATGCGTTTGCGGCGGTCGATGCTGCGCTAGAAGCCGGTATTACCGTTTTCGATCATGCTGATATATACCGAATGGGTAAAGCAGAACAAGCATTTGGTGAAGTGTTAAAAGCACGCCCTAACTTACGGGAAGAGATAGTGCTTCAGTCTAAATGTGGGATTCGTTTTGAAGATGAACACGGGCCCAAACGTTACGATTTTTCGAAAGACTGGATTGTCACTTCTGTTGA
Source organism: Alteromonas sp. 07-89-2 (assembly GCF_013113925.1). NCBI lineage: Bacteria > Pseudomonadati > Pseudomonadota > Gammaproteobacteria > Alteromonadales > Alteromonadaceae > Alteromonas > Alteromonas sp. 07-89-2. The sequence continues at coordinate 6,017 of NZ_VTYM01000013.1, forward strand.
AAACACGCTTTCGCGATTAAATACGGAATATCTCGACCTGCTTTTGCTGCACCGCCCAGACCCATTGATGGAAGAAGAGGAGGTTGCCGCTGCATTTGATGCCTTATTTGATAGCGGTAAGGTTAAGCACTTTGGCCTGTCGAATATGAGCGGCGTACAAATGCAGCATCTTAATCACTATATTAATCAGCCGCTTATTGCGAATCAGGTTGAGATGAGTCTTACTAACTTAGGCTTTGTGGATGAAGGTATTTATGTCGGTAACCCAGATGGACAGCATGTGAACTTTACAGCGGGTACACTTCAATACGCAAAGCAAAACAACATTCAAATGCAGTCGTGGGGGCCAGCAAGCCAGGGTAAATATACCGGAGCACCCGCCACGCTAACTGCGCAAGAAGAAGCGACTAAAAAACTCGTTGCGACCTTAGCGCAAAAATATGATGTAGCGACCGACGCAATCGTGTTGGCTTGGTTAATGCGCCACCCCAGCAACATTCAGCCAATTGTTGGTTCGGCAAACCCCAAGCGTATTAAAGCAAGTGCAGAAGCCGTTACAGTGACGCTTACTCGGGAAGACTGGTACGCATTGTACGTAAGTGCAAAAGGGGTGGAGTTACCATGATGGGTTCTATTTCTTTAGCGCAAGCTCAATCAATGATTACAGATAGCATTCATTGGGCGCAAGAAAACAATCAACACATTGCCGTTGCTGTTGTAGACAGTGTGGGTGAGCTCATCGCGTTCTCTCGTATGGCTCAACACAGACAAACCATTGTCATAAAACCACAAAATCTCTATAGTTGCTGTACGGTGCGTTGATCAACATCGACACTCCATAGCAGCAGCGCCATTGCGCCGAATGCGTTTCTCTATCTCCAATGCAACAAGCCTGGTTCACTTCTACATGAAAATATTGCATACATCTGACTGGCACTTAGGTCAGAGTTTTTTTACGAAAAGTCGCAAAAACGAACACGCCGCTTTCCTTAAATGGCTTCTTCAACAAGTAGAAGTGCATCAAATAGATGCGATTATTGTCGCGGGTGATGTGTTTGACACGGGCACGCCGCCTAGCTACGCCAGAGAGCTCTACCATGCGTTTATCGGTGAACTTCAGGGGATGCAGTGTACATTGGTGGTGCTGGGGGGAAATCACGATTCAGTATCGGTATTGAACGAAAGTAAGGCGCTACTGAAATACTTAAATAGCCACGTAATTGCCAGTACATACGGCGAATTGAGTGAACAAGTCATTACGCTTAACGATCGCAAGGGGCTGCCCAGTGCTGTACTGTGTGCCGTACCCTTTATTCGCCCACGTGATGTGCTTGTCAGTGAGGCAGGGCAAAGCGGCACCGAAAAGCGTCAAGCGCTTGGCGATGCGATAAAGCAGCATTATGGGGCGCTTTATAATGAAGCCTTGTCACTGCGCGCTTCAATTGAAGAAAAACAAGGAGAGGAGGGCAGTAAAAATAGCGCTGCTATTCCTATTATTGCTACAGGGCACTTAACCGCTTTAGGCGTGAGTCAGTCAGAAAGTGTACGCGATATCTACATTGGCACCCTTGAAGGCTTTGACGCCAAAGGGTTTCCGCCCGCCGATTACATTGCACTTGGGCATATTCACAGGCCACAAAAAGTGGCTAAAACCGAACACATTCGCTACTCAGGCTCGCCGATACCGCTAAGTTTTGACGAGCTGACTACACAAAAACAAGTGGTGCTAGTCGCGTTTGAATGTGAAAGCACAACGCCAACTATCTCAACGCTTCCGGTACCGCGCTTTCAGGCCATGGAAGTAATAAAAGGCGACTTAAAAGCGATTGAGGCGGCCATTAATAATAGCGATGCCATCGCGTTAGCTTCTCAAACAGATGATGCCGTTAGCGAAGTGGATAAAGCCCTTAGCGACGTTAATAAACCCCTTAGCGAGTTTAATAAAGCCATTAGCGAAATGAATAAAACCGTTAGCGCAACGGATAACACCATTAGTCCTCAAGGCCCAGTGTGGTTATGCATTGAAGTTGAAACAGAAGACTATCTGACTGATCTACAGCAGCGTATTCAGGGCTTGTTAGAAGGGAAAAACGCTGAGATTTTACAGTTGAAACGCAAGCGTAAGCGCACAGTAAATAGCTTAACGGAAAAGCAAAACGTCCAGCTTAGCGAACTATCGGTAAACGATGTATTTGAAGCGCGTTTGGCACTGGAGAGCATAGAAGATAATCCAACAAGTGAGTCGGCACAGAGCGGGTCGGTACCAACTGAGTCGGCAAAAGAACTCCTGCTAGATAACGACCAAACCACCGGAGCAATGCAAGAAGCCGGTTCAGAGAAAAGCGCTTCACGCTTAAACCGGATAAGGCAGTTATTCAATGAAGCAGTAGAGCAAGTGCACACCAATGATGAAGATGCTGAAGTACCAGTAGAGACCTCATTGGCAAACACGACAGACAACAAAGGCGAGTAATACTATGAGAATATTGACCCTACGCCTTAAAAATCTAAACGCCTTAAAAGGGGAGTGGAAGATAGATTTCACCCAGTCGCCGTTTATCGACAATGGCCTGTTTGCTATAACTGGCCCAACAGGGGCAGGTAAAACCACGCTACTTGATGCCATTTGTTTAGCGCTTTATCACCAAACCCCTCGCTTGGGGCCAATTTCAACGTCTAACAACGACATCATGACCCGCGGCACGGCGGAGTGTTTGGCGGAGGTTGAGTTTGATATTAAGGGGAAAGCATACCGTGCGTTTTGGAGTATGCGTCGGGCTAGAGGGAAAGTTGACGGTAACCTACAAAGTGCCGATGTTGAGCTGGCCGAAGTTGAAAGCGGCAAGGTATTGGCTACCCAGGTTAGGCCGAAAAGTGAAGAGATTGAAAAACTGACCGGCCTTAATTTTGCCCGCTTCACCAAGTCTATGATGTTGTCGCAAGGGGATTTTGCTGCGTTTTTAAATGCTAACGAGGCCGACCGAGCCGAGTTGCTTGAAGAGTTAACTGGCACTGAAATTTACGGGCAAATATCACAGGCAGTACATCAGCAATTTAGTGACGCTAAACAAAAGAAAAAAGAGTTTGCGATAAAGCTGGAAGGCGTAACCTTGCTTAGCGACGAGCAAATCACCCAGCTTGAAGAAGAGCAAGCACAAACCAAGAGCCAAGTCGCAACGTCTAACCAAACACTTGTTCAGTTACAAAATCAACAGCAGTGGCAACAAGCGTTTAACGCCAATGAGCTAACCATAAAAGAAGCCAGTGAAGCGCAGCAGAGCGCGAATAACGCCATCAATGAGGCGAAACATCAACTTGATCTTTTAACCCAAAGTGAGCCAGCTGAAAAGCTTCGCCTGCCATTCTTGCAAAGAAATGGGCTTCAGCAAGACGTAACTCGTTATAAAGAAAAGCTCGATGAGAAGGCGGCTCAGCTTCCCGATTTAAAGACGCAAAAGGCACAACGTAGTTCAGAAGTAACCCATGCCGAACAAGGGTTAGTTCTTACAAAGCAACAAAGCAGTGAGCTTGAAAAGCGCATAAATGAGCAGGTAGTTCCGCTAGATAACCAAATAGCGCAGCTCACTACTGAACAGCAAAGAGCAAGCGAAAACGCGGCACGTTTAAGGCAGTCAATAAACGCGTTAACGCTAAAGCGCACAGAAATCGAAAACGCTTCGGCAGATAACAAGACCAAGCTTGTTGAACTGGAAACCTACTTACATGAACATCACTCACTTAGCGGCATAGCGGAATTTATAAGTGGCTGGAGTGAAACGGCGCGCTATATTGAACATGATAAAAAGCAGTTAGAAACACTGACACAAAGCGTAAATAATCATCGTCAGGCGCTTTCATCCCTAGATGACGCTATCGCAGAAACAAATGAGTCGTTAAGCGCGTTAACGCAGACCTTCGATGACAAAAACGCGCAAGTAGCCAAGTGCGAAAAGGCACTTCAGGCCGAGCTATCTGACAAACCAAGTGATACTAATAGTGCTAATGCAACCAGCAAAGCAAGCCTTCAGCAAGAGCGCGATACCAAGCTCCATCATTGGGATAACGTGTTACAGATAGGGCATATTCAACAGCAATATTTGGCACTAGAGCAAGACAGAGTATCGCTGAGTGCGCAGAGAGAAGATTTAGCGAAGCAACTAGCACAGCAGCAATCTGACCGCCAAGCCTTGGTTGATGCTTACAAGCAAACTCGTAGTAATTTAAAAGACGTAGAGGCGCTGATCGCCCTGGATGCTGAAGTGGCGCACCTGCGCGCACAGTTAAAAAGTGGCGAACCGTGCCCTGTTTGTGGGGCTAACGAACACACCACGTCTAGCGTTGTTATTGATGTACCTGAAACTATCCAAAAGCGAGATAGCTTAAAGCAGCAGTTAGATGATATTGAGCAGCAAGGGGCGCAGGCAAAAGAAAGTGTTACGCACACTGAATTCACTCTTGTTCAGGTTAATAAGCAGCTAGAGCAGGCAAGCGGGCAACGAGATACGCTGCTAGAAAAGTGGCAGCAGATTTCAAGCGTACTTAGCGCTGATATATCGAGCTTTGAAAAGGTCGACATTAATACATCGCAAAGTGTCGCTCAATTTACCCAGCAGTTTAAAACTCGTCTTGATGATATTAGTGCCCAATTAACGCGTTTAGAAGAGTGCGAGCAAGCTCTAAATGCTGCATTGCAGGCTAAAAATGAAGGGCAACAGTTGCTACAAGCCAAACAGTCAGAACTTGCAGTTTCTCTGCAGCAGCGCGAAACCTTGGAAAAGCAATTTACCGAACGTAGTGCGGAGTTAGAGAATAAAACAAAAGAGGTTAACGATGGTATTTTAGCGCTCAGCGAGACTATGACGGCGCACGGTGCTGATATTCACAACCTGTCTATTGATGGAATTGCCACGTGGTTAAATGAAAAAGCCGAAGCGCTAAAAACTTATAAACACAATCATCAGCTACACGCCAAACTTAAAGATGAGTTGCAAGGGGTAAGTAGCACCTTGCTTGTGGTCAGTCGTGATATCGAAAGCGCTGAGAATCAGCTAAAGGATGTATCTGAAGAGCTTGTGCAGCTAGATAATAGTTTAAAGGCGCTGCGAGACTCGCGCACAACCGTATTTCCTGAAGGCAATATTCCTGAAACAAGGAATAAGGCAAGCGCTGCCCAAGAAATGGCTGAGCGAAACGTAAATGAATGCAAATCTCGCCTACAACAAACGGGCACTATATTGTCTCGTTTAGAGGCCGAAATTGCCCAGCTTAATGAGCAAATGCGCGAAAAAGAGCAATTACTTACAGAGGCAACAGAGCATTTTAACCGTCAGTTGGCGAGCAGCCCATTTGACGATGAGCAAGCGTTTAGTAATGCGCTTTTAGACGAAGATACCCGCAACACCTTGCTTGAACTGCAAAAGCGATTAGCTCAGCAAAAACAACAAGCGGACTTAAAGCTAGAAAACGCGCTAGCTACCGAACAATCGCTAAAAGCCCATGCTAATGCAGCACAGTGGCAGAGCGAGTTAGAAGAGCACGGTGCACAGTGGCTCGATTCGAAAATTACTCAGCAAGCTCAGCAGCGTGACACGCTGTTATCGTCTTTAGGGCAAATTGAACAGCAGCTAAGCGCTAACAATCAAGCCCGCGAAAGGCAGCAGCAGCTTGTGGATGAGATGGCCGCGTTTGAGGCCTATTACGATGATATTACTTACCTGCACTCGTTAATTGGTTCGGCCAGCGGCGACAAATTCAGACGTTTTGCCCAAGGACTTACTTTGGACAACTTGGTGCAGCTTGCAAATCAGCAGCTTGATAAATTACACGGTCGCTATCAGCTAATTCGAAAAGAAAATGAAGGGTTGGGTTTAAGTGTACTAGACACCTGGCAAGGTGACGTAGTGCGAGATACTAAAACCTTGTCTGGCGGAGAAAGTTTCTTAGTGAGCCTTGCGCTGGCGTTAGCTTTATCTGACCTGGTCAGTCACAAAACCAGTATCGATTCGCTGTTTTTGGATGAAGGCTTTGGCACCCTGGATGCTGAAACCTTAGATGTGGCGCTTGATGCCCTAGATAACTTAAATGCCAGCGGAAAAATGATTGGAGTGATAAGCCATATAGAAGCCATGAAGGAGCGTATTCCTACTCAGATTAAAGTGATTAAACGCAACGGTGTGGGCTTAAGTGCACTGGAAAAACCTTATGCGGTAGGGTGAACTCACCGCTTAGGAATTAGTAGCTAAAACGTTTACTTACAAGTATATGCGCGGTAAATGCTCGCAAGATCATGTTTTTATGGTACTTTATCGTTATTAAAAGTAGATATGGACATCATATTTAGTGAAACGATTTGCGATATTCCCTCTTTTGGCCTCTTTCTGTTCGTTTGGTAGTACCTTTCAGTGTGAAAGTGAGTTTGCATGGCTAAAAAGCACGTTTGAAAACAACGATGCCGGTTTTCAATATACCGTAGAGAATAAAGGGCTGGACCTTTATTCCGCCCACAATAGTGCGATTTTGGCGCGAGTACAAAGAGCGAAAAGCGAAGCGCAATGCCACACAGTGCTTAGCGACTGGCTTACATTTTTTCGCAAGGGGCATGTTGGTCTTGCGCTAAATACGAATGGCTCAGATGAAGCGGTACGCGAATCGGTAGTGCATGATTTCGACTTATCGGCATTTAAACAACATTTGAAAAGCCAACGTGACGAAACTCTTGAGGGTATTTGGCAATTCTCAAGCTATACGGTTGCGTTAAAAAAAGAAGGTAATGTCCATAAAGCTTATATCGTTGAAAGTACCAACCCTTCATGGAAGGCGGGACAAGTAAAGTTCATCGTTAACGACCCTGCGGACAACAATACTGCAAAAGTGACGTTTTTTATGGGCGATCACTCCGCCCGACAAATCGATACCATGACACTCTTGGGTAACAATGAAGTGGTGTTGGGCAATAGCTTTATCGTTATGTCGCGAGAGGAACCGCGACAAGAATCGTCGCCTGAAATAACACGCTATGTTCGCCTGCTTAGTACAAAGGCTCCGCTATTCGAAAAAATTTCAGAGAACACAGTATTAGTTCGCATACCGGCTTTCGATCATGCCTTCAAAAAAGACATCGACGCGGTTATCGCTAAGCACCTGGATACGATTTTAAAAACTGAAAACCTCATTATCGACATCCGAGGAAACGGTGGTGGTAGTGACGTAAGCTATGCGTCTTTGCTCCCTATTTTATACACCAACCCTATTCGCACTGTAGGCATGGAATACTTATCTACCGAGCTTAACAACTCTAGAATGCTTGGCTTTTTGCAAAACCCTCATTTTAGTGAAGAAGAAAAGCAGTGGGCCAAAGACGGGTACGACATTCTTCAGCAACATATCGGCAGCTACATCAATATTGAAGAAGACGTAACGGTGGAGACATTCGATAAAATTGAACCCTTGCCGAAGAGTATTGGCGTACTTGTTGATTCAAGTAATGGCAGCACCGCTGAGCAGTTCTTACTGGCGGCTAAACAAAGCAAAAAAGTAAAGTTGTTTGGGCAAACCACCGCAGGTGTACTCGATATTTCTAACATGTATCAAACTGATTCGCCGAGCGGTACTTTTACTTTGTACTACAGCCTGACTAAAAGTTTACGCATTCCGCATATGGCCATTGATGGGGTAGGCATTCAGCCAGACTATTATATTGATGGAGAACTTCCTCTTTACCAGTGGACGTCTTATACGCAAAAGATACTTGAAGGCATGTAAACCCTTATAAACGGCAAGCATACGGTTATTTGCGAGTAACTAAGACCAAACTGGTTCATTTGTCTGGGGTTTTCCATTATGGTGCGTCGTCAAAATAATAATGGACCAGCATTTATGGATTCAACGTCACGCCCGAGCCTGTTTCAGCGCTACATGAATGGCAGTTTGGTACTGCAAATTATCATTGGTATCGTATGTGGTATTGCGATAGCGAGTTTTTCACCTTCAGCTGCTCAATCAGCAGGGCTATTGGGTAACTTATTTGTAAAAGCCCTAAAAGCAATTGCTCCTTTATTGGTTTTTGTTTTGGTCATGGCATCCATTGCCAACCATAAGCAGAACGAGCAAACCTTTATCAAACCCGTGCTTGTGCTTTATTTGTTGGGCACACTACTGGCCGCGCTCACCGCCGTGTTGGCAAGCTTTGCTTTTCCTACAAGCTTAAGCTTAGTGACTTCAGAAGTTAGCCAAGCTGCGCCGAAAGGTGTATCGGAAGTCCTTACTACTTTGCTTTATAACATGGTAGATAATCCTGTAAACGCATTAGTAAATGGAAATTACATTGGTATTCTCACGTGGGCTGTAGGTCTAGGTTTAGGTCTACGTCATGCTAGCGAGGCAACAAAAGCGCTACTACAAAATATGGCAGATAGCGTAACAACCGTGGTGGGTTTTGTTATTAAACTCGCGCCCTTCGGTATTTTCGGCTTGGTAGCTAATACCATTGCTACAACGGGCTTTGAAGCATTGCTTGGCTACTCTCATTTATTAACGGTACTGATTGGCGCGATGCTATTTATCGCACTAGTGACCAACCCCTTATTAGTATTTCTGGCAACCAAAAAGAACCCTTATCCTTTGGTGTTCAAATGCCTGAAAGAAAGCGGTATTACGGCATTCTTCACCCGTAGTTCGGCGGCGAATATTCCGGTAAACATGGCGCTGTGTAAACGCTTAAAGCTTGATGAAGACACCTATTCGGTATCTATTCCGTTAGGCGCCACAATTAATATGGCTGGGGCTGCAATCACAATAACCGTGTTGACACTAGCTGCGGTTAATACCTTGGGAATTGCTGTAGATTTCCCTACTGCTGTATTGTTAAGCGTTATCGCTGCGGTATCAGCATGTGGAAGTTCAGGTGTTGCAGGTGGTTCGCTACTGCTTATTCCGCTTGCCTGTAGCCTGTTTAATATACCCAATGAAGTGGCTATGCAGGTGGTTGCGGTGGGCTTTATTGTTGGCGTACTGCAAGACTCTGCTGAAACAGCATTAAATAGCTCCACCGATGTCTTGTTTACCGCCGCTGCGTGTGAAAGGGCAGGCGGCAAGTAAACATAAAAGAGTCAAACGTTAAAGCGTTAACTCGTTAAGTGTGCGAGCTTATTGCATCTACTGCTTCAAAAATTAGCCGTGCAGCCAGCTTTGCTGTGCGGCTATCAATATCGTAATTGGGGTTCATTTCCGCAACGTCACACAGTTTCCATTGATACCCATAAGTACTTTGGTGCTGTGCTAAAAAGTGCAGCGTGTTGATAACAAGTGTGGGAGAAATTCCCAATGCACTGGGCGCGCTAACGCCAGGTGCTTGTGCTGCTGGAAATGCATCTAAACATACAGTGACGTAAAGCTCATCGATGTCTTTTAGCATTGGAGATAGTAGCTCATCTATTCGCTGCATACACAGTGATTCATCATTTAACGCCACATCGGTTAAATAGCGCGTGTTGGACGTATTGGCAAAGTTAAACAGCGCTGGTGTATTGGCTGCTTTCGATACGCCCAAACAAGCGTAATGAAACGGTGTATCGTGTAGCTGGCAGTGATCATACACTTGCCTGAACGGCGTACCTGAACTGGTGTTTGGTGAAGGCTTTCTTAAATCAAAATGGGCGTCGAAATTAATAATACCAATGCGGGACGTTTTCGACTTAGCATTGAAAACCCCTTGATAGCTACTCCATGCAATTTCATGTCCCCCTCCCAGCCCAATGACCAATCCATTATTTTGCTTGAGCGCATAACAAATGGCGTCGGCATATTGGGTTTGTGCCTGGGCTAAGTTCTCTTTAGCGGTAACATTCCCTAAATCAACCAATGCTGTGCTTGGCCAGTGCCAGGGCAAGTTTGCCAGTGCCTGGCGAATCGCATTTGGACCAGCAGAGGCACCTACACGGCCTTTGTTAAATGCCACACCCAAATCACTCTCAAAACCAACAAGGGTAACGGAGTTGGCTAATGAATTATCTTCGCCCACTTCAAGTTCGTTAACTTTTTGATGCCAACGTAGGCCCTCAATGCCATCTTCACTGTCTATTCTGCCTTGCCACTTAAACATGTTTACCTTCCTTAAACACCGCAATGGGGCGGTGGCCATTAATACAATAGGCGAGCTCAGCGGGCGTTTCGATATCCCACAGTGTTAAGTCAGCAAGCTTACCTGCTACAATAACACCTCGGTCGTGCAGCCCGAGTGCGCTAGCCGCGTGTGCAGTGGCGCCGCGTAGCGCTTCTTCTGGCGTAAGTTGAAACAGCACACACCCCATATTTATCGCGGTAAGGATTGAGGCTAACGGCGAACTACCTGGATTAAAGTCAGTGGCTAAGGCCATGGGCACATTGTGCGCCCTTAGAGCATCTACCGGCGGCTTTTGAACTTCACTTAGGTAATAAAATGCGCCCGGTAAAAGCACGGCAACCGTGCTACTTTGGGCAAGTAAGGGAATATCGCTGTCAGCTAAGTATTCGATGTGGTCTACCGACAGTGCGCCGTATTTAGCCGCTAAAACAGCACCTTTACTGTCGCTAAGCTGCTCTACATGAGCTTTAATGGGTAAGCCGTGCTGCTGTGCGCAGCTAAACACTCGTTCTGTTTGTGAAGTTGAAAAGCCAATAGTTTCACAAAATACATCAACGGCGTCAGCTAAGTTTTGCGAAGCAATGTGAGGAAGTGCCTCGTTGCAAATGAAATCGATATATCCTTCTGAGTCGTCAGCAAATTCATTGGGCAGGGCGTGAGCGCCTAAATAGGTAGTTTTAATACTCACAGGAAGATGCTGCTCAAGGGATTTAGCCACGCGTAACATGCGCACTTCAGTGTCTAAATCCAGCCCGTAACCTGATTTGACTTCAATGGTGGTAACACCTTCTTCGCACAATCGCTTTGCGCGTTTTATCGCAGTGTGAAGCAGGGTGTTTTCGTCAGAGCGTCGAGTTTTTTCAACCGTTCCTTTAATACCACCGCCGCGCTGCGCAATGTCTACATAACTTGCGCCTTGCAATCGCATTTCGAATTCTTCGGCGCGATTGCCGCCATACACTAGATGCGTATGACAATCGATGAAGCCAGGCAATAGCCACGGGTGTTTGGGCGTTGAACCTTCATTTTGGGGAATTAGGGTAGTGGCATCTATTGCGCTTTTGGCCTGCTCAAACACGTCGTCTAGTGAGTCATCGCAAGGAAGTAACGCAGCAATTTTGCCGTCTTTTATGGCAATGGCGTGTGGCGGTAATTCGCCATAGGACAACTCGTTGTCTTGCATAGACGCAATGCGAACATTGTAAATAAGCGTGTCGTACTGATAACCCATAACGTGCTCCACTCTAAGCCACCTCTTGTCTGGTTTTTCGTTTGATTGGTCGTCTAGTTCTTTGTCTGGCTTTTCCAGAATCTTTACTGAAACGCAGTGTAAATTTTCGAGTTCAGTGTACTTGTGCATACTTGTATATACAAGTATGCTGTTAGCATATTATTAACAATTTAGTTGTGAATGGCCACGATATGCAACCTCGGTACAGAGTAATTAAGACAGCAATTTTGGATGCCATCGAAAGTGGTGAGATGAAGCCGGGTAGCCAAGTGCCTTCAGAAAACCAACTTGCCCAGCAGCACGGTGTAAGCCGAATGACTGCGCGAAGAGCGTTAAGTGAAATGGTGGACGAGGGCATTTTAATGCGCAGCCAGGGGATAGGCACGTTTGTGTCAGATAGTCGCCCTATGAGCTCAATGCTTGAGATCAAAAGCATTCGCGATGAAATAGAGCAGCGGGGGCATAGATACACTAACGAGATATTGGTGTTGGAAACCTCGCCAGCCAGTGATGTTATTGCTCAACGACTGGGTATCGATGTGGGAGAGCCAGTATTTCATAGCATTATCGTACACTGCGAGAACAATCTACCCGTGCAGTATGAAGACAGGTGGGTTAACCCAGCGTGGATTAACGACTATTTAGATAAAGATTTTAAAGCTCAAACTGCAAACTTTTATTTGAATCAGGTCGCGCCCCTTTCACAAGCCGACCATAGCGTAGAAGCTGTGATTGTTGAAAAAGATATTGCACAAGCACTATTGATTAAGCCTAAAGAGCCGTGCCTGAAGATTACTCGACGAACCTTCTCTCGAGTGCCCAGCGCAATAACGAGTGATGAGAGCAATATTGGCGAGTCGTCAACGGCGAATGCCCAGTTAGGGAATGGCTTAAAGGCTACGTCAGATACATCCGTGAATAATAGTCCAAAAGCGAGTTCAAGCGCAGTGGTTAGCCACGCGGTGCTGTATCACCCAGGCAGTCGATACCGCTTGGGAGGACACTTGGAGTTCTAAGTGTCATCGCGCCAAAGGCGCTAGCAATTCACTATTTTCTAAAAAGATGACACTTCCTAATAAAAAACAAATCGGCAAACGTAAGAATATGCCTAGGAGAAGTTTATGAAACGCCTCGACCCTACAAGAGAAATACGTGCCCCAAGAGGCAGTACGCTAAATGCGAAGAGCTGGCAAACTGAAGCGCCGCTTCGCATGTTAATGAATAACCTGGATCCAGACGTTGCGGAGCATCCGCAAAACCTGGTGGTTTACGGCGGTATTGGGCGTGCGGCCCGTGACTGGGCGTCTTACGACAAAATTGTAGAAGTACTCAAGCGTTTAAATACTGATGAGACGTTGCTGGTTCAATCAGGCAAACCTGTTGGGGTATTTCCCACTCACGAAAATGCACCTCGTGTGTTAATTGCTAACTCTAACCTTGTACCGCATTGGGCAAATTGGGAGCACTTTAACGCTCTGGATAAAGAAGGTTTGATGATGTACGGGCAAATGACCGCAGGGTCATGGATATACATAGGCTCGCAAGGCATTGTCCAGGGGACTTATGAAACGTTTGTGAGCGTGGCCAAAACGCATTTTGAAGGAAGCGCTGAAGGACGCTGGATTTTGACTGGTGGCTTGGGCGGTATGGGCGGAGCGCAGCCTTTAGCTGCAACCATGGCTGGCTTTTCAATGGTAGCTGTGGAGGTGGATGAAACTCGCATAGATTTCAGAATTCGCACGGGCTATTTGGACAAAAAAGCGCATTCGTTAGAAGAAGCCATGCAACTCCTAGAAGAAGCCAAAGAAGCTGGGAAGCCTGTATCAATTGGCCTATTAGGCAATGCTGCTGAAGTCTTTCCCGATATGCTAGCGAACGGGATTATTCCCGATGTTGTAACCGATCAAACCAGTGCGCACGATCCGCTGAATGGCTATCTACCAGTGGGGTGGACACTAGATCAGGCTGAGGCGCAGCGTAAAAAAGACGAAGCGGGTGTTGTGAAAAGTGCTAAACAGTCGATGGCGCTGCAAGTTAAAGCAATGCTTGGTTTCCAACAAGCTGGCGCTGCTACTCTTGATTATGGCAACAACATTAGACAAATGGCGCTAGAAGAGGGTATTGAGCATGCGTTCGATTTCCCAGGTTTCGTTCCTGCCTATATACGACCGCTTTTTTGTCAGGGCATAGGGCCTTTTAGATGGGCTGCGCTGTCGGGCGATCCGGAAGATATCTATAAAACGGACGCGAAAGTTAAAGAGCTTATACCCGACAACCCCCATCTACATAACTGGCTAGATATGGCTAAAGAACGCATTCAATTCCAAGGCCTGCCCGCACGTATTTGCTGGGTGGGACTGGGTGAAAGACAAAAGCTGGGGCTTGCCTTTAATGAAATGGTTCGCAGTGGCGAGCTAAGCGCACCGGTGGTGATAGGACGGGATCATCTCGACTCTGGATCGGTAGCATCACCCAATAGAGAAACAGAGGCCATGCTCGATGGTTCAGATGCCGTATCAGACTGGCCGTTACTAAACGCCCTATTAAACACAGCGGGTGGCGCTACCTGGGTAAGCCTTCACCATGGCGGAGGTGTAGGAATGGGCTTTAGCCAACACTCGGGTGTAGTGATTGTTTGTGACGGTACGGACGAAGCGGCTGAGCGTATTGCTCGGGTGCTTCATAACGACCCTGCCACGGGCGTAATGCGTCATGCAGATGCAGGCTACGACATTGCAATAGACTGTGCTGCCAAGCACAACTTGGATCTTCCCATGGTCAATAGCGCGGCTAATAAACGAATCCCCGATGGAACAGGCACTCATTCAAGCTCGAACAAAAGCTTTGGCGGGGAGAAATAGTCATGTCGCATTCGTCTTTTTTTACTGAAAACGATGGTGTTAAGCAACTTAATCTTGTGCCAGGTACATTGACGTTGGATCAGTTACGGGAAGTACATCGAGGCCACGTTCATTTATCGTTAGATGAAAGTGCAGTACCCGCTATAAACGCCGCCGAGCAAGTAGTGCTGAATGTCATTAAAGAAAACCGGACTGTCTATGGCATCAATACCGGCTTTGGTTTATTGGCTAACACCCGTATTAATGTTGACGAGTTAGAGCTATTACAGCGCAGTATTGTGTTATCGCACGCGGCCGGTACAGGCGACTTTATGCAAGAAGATACTGTGCGCCTGCTCATGCTGTTAAAAATTAACTCATTGGCCCGTGGTTATTCTGGCATTCGCCTCAGCGTAATAGAAGCGCTCATTACCTTGTTTAATGCACAGATTTATCCCGCCATTCCTGAAAAAGGCTCGGTAGGCGCCAGCGGCGACTTAGCACCTTTAGCACACATGAGTGTGGTGCTGTTAGGGGAAGGGGAAGCTTTTTATAAAGGAGAGAGAATCAGTGCAGCCCAAGCCCTTGAAATAGCCGGCATGCAACCAATTGCGCTGGCACCCAAAGAAGGCTTAGCACTGTTAAACGGCACGCAAGCCTCGACAGCGTTTGCACTTCAGGGGTTGTTTTATACTGAAAATGCGCTTCATAGTGCTATTGGTATTGGTGCGCTTACTGTTGAGGCCGCGTTAGGTTCCCGCGTGCCGTTCGACGCGCGGATCCACGAAGTACGTGGCCACAAAAGCCAGAGCGATGTGGCGACTGCGTTTAGAACATTGCTAGACACCTCAGAGATTGGCCATTCACATCAACGGTGTGAAAAAGTACAAGACCCATACTCTCTGCGTTGCCAGCCACAGGTGATGGGAGCGTGTTTACAGCAAATGCGCTATGCCCAAGAGATTTTGGTGGTTGAAGCTAATGGAGTAAGCGACAACCCGTTGGTTTTTGTTGAAAATAATGATGACGCTGATACGCCAACTGGCGATATTCTATCTGGCGGAAACTTTCATGCGGAAACCGTGGCAATGGCGGCAGATATGCTGGCTATTGCACTATCTGAAATTGGCGCACTGTCGGAGCGTAGAATGTCGCTAATGATTGATACGCATTTAAGTG
Source organism: Alteromonas sp. 07-89-2 (assembly GCF_013113925.1). Taxonomy (NCBI): domain Bacteria; kingdom Pseudomonadati; phylum Pseudomonadota; class Gammaproteobacteria; order Alteromonadales; family Alteromonadaceae; genus Alteromonas; species Alteromonas sp. 07-89-2. The sequence goes on from NZ_VTYM01000013.1 coordinate 21,387, forward strand.
GTTTGCCACCGTTCCTAGTTGAAAATGGAGGGGTAAACTCGGGCTTCATGATTGCGCAGGTTACCTGTGCGGCGCTTGCTAGTGAAAATAAAACCCTGGCGCACCCCGCATCTATCGATTCGTTGCCTACGTCTGCGAACCAAGAAGACCACGTGTCTATGGCTACCTTCGCCGCGAGGCGTTTACGAGATATTTTCGATAACGTGGCAGGTATATTGGCCATTGAGTGGTTAGCGGCCTGCCAAGGGTTAGATTTTAGGAAGCCGTTTAAAACCAGCGAAAAGCTCCAAGTGTTGATGCAGCTACTAAGAGACCAAGTGCCGTTTTACGACAAAGACCGTTATTTTGCGCCAGACATTGAAAAGGCAAAGCAACTTATTAAGCAGCACGACCTTATGGATAAGACACAGTTAAACCTGTTAGGCTAAAATGATCACAGGCTCGGTATTTCGAGTAAACAAATAAAGATCATAAATAGAGTAGAGGTAGGAATGATATGAAAACAAATGGACGTTGGTTAAGTTCAAACGAGGCTCGTACTTCTATGAAAGGCACTTTCAAGAGCGGCACTTTTGTGAAAAGGACCGTGCTGGGGTTACTCGCCGCGTCGGTGTTTACGTTGGCAGGCTGTAGCGACAGCGAAGTGGGCGATGTGTCTCTTGGTCTTTTCACCACAAAAGACATTAAAATTGATGCACTTCAAGACCCCATAGTGACAGGTGTAACCTGCCATATTTCAAGTATTGAAGCGAACCTTGATTTGTCGGATCCATCAGACAGTTCAATCGCGTGCAGACAAACCGGCCCTATTACGGCTGAGATGTTAAACGCAATTGATAAGTCAGATTCAGGGGAAGTAATATTCAAAAAATCGAAGAGCGTGTTTTTCAAGAACATGAAGCTTCGAAGAATTTATGATGCCGACTCAAAAACACTGATTTACTTGTCTTACAGTACCAAAGAGACATCTGGCAGCTATAAACATAGTTTGTCTACGGTACCACTGTGGGAAACGCTAGCGTTTAAAAAGCCCGCGTAGACGCTAAAGCTTGCGCAGATGCTAAATCAAGAAAACGAAAATGCCCTCGAATGAGAGGGCATTTTTATGCTTTGTGCCAGCGTTCGTTACACTTAGTTCCCACCTTTATTGCGCACATTATGTTTAGCAGTAAAGCTTCGCTCTTTTGTGCTCCAGCATATCACTCACCCAAACCTTTAGAAAAAGCGAGTATAAACCAGCATGGCGTTAAGCGCGGTATCATCGTCTGTCAGCGGGCTATCGCTGATGCTATCGTCAAAGAAAGTTGCGCCAACGTCTAAACGGGTCATGCCGCCCAGAAACTGACGGGTCGAGATGGCAACGCGTACTTCCGTATTGAGCGCGCTATCGCCGTTATATGCACTTCGGAACGCTGTGGCTTCTTCAGGGCGTACGCCGTAGTAATAGTCGACGTAATTGCTGTCTTGGTAGTTTACGCCTATAGACGGCTCGATCATGAAGTTATTTATTCTAAACCTTTTCCCGATACGGGCGGACGCTTGGTAGCCATCAAACTTCCCTAGAATATCGGCATTGGTTGACAATGAATAAACCCAGCTACCCGTGTTGTAGTTAAGCCCAACTCCGGCCGCGTAGCTAAAATCTCTGTCGTCCATACCTGTAAATACAGCGCTGTCATCTTCTTCATAACCTGCAAATATCGGGACAAGCTGAGCGTCAAGAGTAAAGCCACTTTCGCGAAAAAGTTCATAGCCAATAAATGGTCCGTAAACGCGTAATTTTTCACCGGTGTAGCCGATAATAGGAATAGGAACAACGCGATTATCAAAGTCGGTATATACATCTTGCGATGCTGCGACGCCAAACCCCCACATCCAACCCTGAGGTTGTTGAGCGCCAGCTTGTTGTGCAAAAGCGGGAGTAGAACTAACACCTACGCAAGCTAGAGGTATTGCGCCAATAACGGTTTTTAAATTCATAGGTAAATTTCCTTTTTAATCAAGATACTGCTCTGCTGTGTTCTTCGATCATATTCGCTTGTGCCTATTGAGCTAAGCTGTACGTTTTGTTAGCTGTTTACCCTACATAAAATTCATTACAGACTAATGTTAGGGTTTTGAGCAAAAGTGAAAGGCTGCTTTACTGGCAAGAAAGCAAGTTATTCTGTGAAATCGGTGTGGTAAAGTGCATACAACAAGTTGTATTGAATAGTTTAGAGAAGCAGGTAACCCGTGAGTTACAAATATGTAGTGGGTATTGACGGTGGTGGCACCCGGTGCCGTGCATTGTTGCAAGATATTGATGGCAATACATTAGGTGAAGGGGCGGCAGGCCCTGCAAATATAATGACCAACTTCGAACAAGCAATGGGGTCGGTAATAGACGCAACGTTAGACGCAATAGACAGTGCTGCGTTGCCGATTACATGCGAAGAAGTGTTGCTAGCTGCTGGATTGGCAGGGGCGAATATTCCGCAAGCAAAGCAGTCTTTTTTGGCGTTAGACAACCCATTTGCCGATACCGTGGTAATAAGTGATTTACACGCCGCTTGTTTGGGCGCGCACGATAATCAGTCTGGAGCCCTTATTATTTGCGGTACTGGTTCAGCGGCAACCCGTTACGACAAGGGTGTATTTACTGACAAAGGTGGTTACGGCCTGCAAGTTGGCGATGATGCAAGTGGTGCGTGGTTGGGCTTATCAGCTATAAAGCATGTACTGCTTTCTTATGACGGCGTAGAGCCCGTTAGTGAACTAAAGAACCGAGTTTGTGAACACCTTAATTTAGCGTCACCTCAGCAATTAGTGACCTTGATGGCAAATTACAACGCTGCAGATTTTGGTGACATTGCCCCAGTGGTTATACAGGCTTATCGAGACCAGTGTGCCGCCGCGACCTCTCTTATTCGAAAGGGAGCAAATTATCTCAATCAGTTGGGTGAAGCATTGATTAATCAGGCTTCTACATTGCCGCTATGTTTAGTTGGTGGCCTTGCTGATGTTTACACGCCTTTACTTTCGCCTTCTATCTCTTCTAATTTAACAGCGCCGCTAAAAAGTGCTGAATATGGCGCTATCAGCTTTGCCAAAAGAGTAAAAAGCGAATGATAGAATCAATTACTGTCGAGCAGGTTTTAACGCCAAAAGGTTGGCTTGAAAACCAAACCATTACTGCTGATAGCGGCAAGATAGTCAGTATTAGCGATGCGACCTCAGCAGAGCTCAGTAGTATTTACAACGGAAAGCTCATTCCCGGTTATTTCGACACGCAAGTGAACGGCGGTGGTGGTGTGCTTTTTAACCATAGCCCTTCTGCCGCTATAGTAGAAACCATGGCGCTGGCTCATCTGCGTTTCGGCACAACCTCCATGTTGCCAACTATCATTACCGACAATGCATCTACAATGGCTCAGGCGGCCGATGCCATTGCGGAAGTAATGGCGGGCGGCCCAGAGTGCATTAAAGCGTTAATAAAAGGGATTCACTTTGAGGGGCCCTTTTTGAGCAAAGCAAAAAAGGGCGTGCACGAAGCACAATTTATAAGAACGCCTTCTGACGCAGAGCTTGCAACCTTATGTCGCAAAGATATTGGTAAAGTCTTACTTACTGTCGCACCAGAAACGGTGAGTACTAGCTTCATAAAAGAAATGGTTGCTGAAGGAGTTACGGTTGCAATTGGGCACACCAATGCCAGCTATGAGCAAGTTCAGGCGGCTATCGACGCGGGAGCTACAGGCTTTACGCATTTGTACAACGCTATGTCTGCATTAACCTCCCGGGAGCCAGGGGCCGTTGGTGCCGCGTTGCTTAATGACACCGTATATTGTGGTTTTATTATCGATCATCATCACTTACACCGCAAAAGTGCTGAGTTGGCATTAAACGTAAAAACTGCCAACCGCGCCATGTTGGTTACCGATGCCATGGCGCATGTGGGCAGTGATATTGAGCGTCTTCACTTTTTTAATACCGAGATCGTTAGGCATGGCGATAAACTTACTACGCCAGATGGCAAAACACTGGCTGGTTCGTGCTTAGATATGCATAGTGCAGTTTTGAATACGCACAATGATTGCGGTGTAACGTTAGAAGATGCGAGCAAAATGGCGAGTGCCACGCCGGCTCAATTTATGGGGCTAGAGAGTGACATAGGCAGCATTACCGAAGGTCAGCGCGCAGACTTTTTACTGCTTAATTCCGCCAATGCACTGACCCACGTTTTCAGTAATATGAGAATGGTCTTTTAGGTAGAAATTTAGTATTAACTTAAATGGCTTTGAAATAAGGAAGTGTTATGAAGTTTGTGACAAAGTTTACTGTTCTGTTAGCCGTATTAATGTTGGCTGCAGGGTGTGTTACGCAACGAGGTATGGATTCTGGCGAAAGCGATCCTTCTCAACCTAATAGCGAGGAAGCCACGCCAACTGAAAGCACAGAGCAAGAAGATGTGGTTCAAGATGGCGACAGCGTAAATGATGGAACCACGAAAGGCGAGTCGACTAAAGAGCCAGTTAGCAAGCCAGTTGCTCCACCAAAACAAAAAGTTGGCGTATTGGTTAGCGCTAAAAAGTTTCCCACTCACACGCATATCGGTACCACTAAATTTAACAATTTTACGAAAGAATATAGCTACGACTGGCAATTGAACAACACGCTGTATAACACATTCAAAAAAGCCATTGAGCAAAACAGTCGTTTCACTGCGGTGGATATCTCTTCTATGGTTGACGATGCAGGCGCCCTAGATTTTGTGATGGGTGAAGGAAATAACGGGGCGTTCAATGACAAACAAAACACGTTAAGAAAATCGTTGTTAGACAAAGGCATTGCCACTGTGATTATCGTTGAAGAAGCGCCGACGGTGGCTATTACCGAGTGCGGCACTTATGGATGTTCAGAGCATCAAAGCAAAGGGTTCGGACTGTTTACGCGTAGTTTTTTGGGTACCGATCACTATATTGCTTCGGCAAGCTTTAACGTTAGTATTGAGCGTTTAGACAAGCCAGTTGATATCTTAACGCTGCCAGTGTTTACCGAATTTCAAGACGATGCGCTAAAAAATGAGCGTGTTGAAGATTTCACACCGCCAGATAACTTTGATGAAATAACGGAACAAGAGTTAGCGCCAATTAAAAATACGATTGTTAACTACTTTGACCGCTTAGCGACAGCGGTTGGCAAGTATTTATCTGGTCAGTAAGCTTTTAATATACTGAAACAAAAAACGGGCACTTAAATAAGTGCCCGTTTTGTTATGTGGCTCACTTCATCTAATAATGAAGGCATCGATATATAATTACGCGTTTTCTTTATGCGCCAAAAACTCTTCGTAGTTTCCATCGAAGTGATTCAGTTTCTTGTCTTTAATTTCGATGATTTGCGTCGCCAGTGACGAAACGAATTCACGGTCGTGACTAACAAAAATAACAGTGCCATCAAACTTGTATAGCGCATTGTTCAAGGCTTCAATCGACTCCATGTCCATGTGGTTAGTGGGTTCATCCATTACTAAAACGTTGATGTCTTGAAGCATTAGCTTTCCGAACAGCAAACGGTTTTTCTCACCACCAGAACATACCTGCACGCGTTTGTTGAAGTCGTCAGACGTAAATAGCAAACGTCCTAACATACCTTTTATTTGCAGGTCATCGTGTTTGGGGCTGCGCCATTGGCTCATCCACTCAAACATAGTGATATCTTCGGCAAAGTATTTAGCGTTATCCTGCGGAATGTAACCAATCGCAGCGTTTTCAGCCCACTTATAGCTACCTGCGGTAGGTTCAATGTCATTAACCAAACACTTCAAAAGCGTGGTTTTGCCGGCCCCATTCTCACCAATAATCGCCAGGCGCTGACCTGCTTCTAATAGTAAGTTAGCGTTGTCGAATAGCGGAAGATCTGGGTAGCTATGGCCTAGCTCTTCAAGAGTAATAGCAAGTCGGTGAAGTTTCTTATGTTGGTTAAACACAATATAAGGCTTACGACGGCTTGACGCTTTTACCTCAGCTAATTCAATTTTCTCAAGACGGCGGGCACGCGAGGTGGCTTGTTTCGCTTTCGATGCGTTGGCAGAGAATCGCGCTACGAAGCTCTGTAGCTCTTCAATTTCCGCTGACTTCTTAGCATTCTCTGCATGAAGCTGTTCTTGAACGAGCATGGCAGCTTGAATGTAGTCGTCGTAGTTACCCGGATAAACGCGCAGTTCACCGTAGTCGATATCGGCCATGTGCGTGCATACAGAGTTTAGGAAGTGTCTGTCGTGCGAAATAATAAGCATGGTCGATTTACGTTTGTTCAGCTCTTCAGCTAGCCAACTGATGGTGTAGATATCCAAGTTGTTGGTTGGTTCGTCTAGAAGCAGAATGTCTGGCTCGGCAAATAACGCCTGCGCCAAAAGCACACGTACTTTTTTACCGGGCGCGACTTCTTTCATAAGACCAAAATGATAGCTTTCGTCGATGCCTGCAGAGTTTAAGATATCGCCAGCGCGTGCTTCGGCGGTGTAACCATCCATCTCGGCGAATTGGGTTTCCAAGTCCGCCACGCGCATGCCATCTTCTTCGCTCATTTCAGCCTTGCTGTAAATGGCGTCGCGCTCTTGTTTAACTTCCCATAATTCACGGTCACCCATGATAACGGTATCGACTACACTAAACTCTTCAAACGCAAACTGGTCCTGACTCAAGATACCTAGCTTTGTGCCTGGCGCCATAGAAACGTTGCCCGACGATGGAGTAAGTTTACCGCTTAGAATTTTCATAAAGGTAGACTTGCCACAACCGTTTGCGCCAATTAGGCCGTATCGGTTGCCGTTGCCGAATTTTGCGGAAATATTTTCAAATAATGGCTTAGAGCCAAACTGCATTGTGATATTTGCGGTGGTAATCAAAACAGGTATCCAGGGGTAAAACGATGAGAAGAGATAGTAGTGAAAGCGGTTGTCACTTCACTAATATATAAAAGCGCGCGCACTATAAGGAATTGAGGGCTACATGTCGAGGGAATTTTGAACAGTTTTTGCGCTGATACGCATTTCACCCAAACGCTAAAGAAAGTATTAACCCCGATACGGTCTTTTATAGCGTGTTTTTGTCAAAAATTGCACCTCAAACTTAACTCCGTATGGTATGAGGCGTGAAATAGGCGTTTCGAAACACCCGCTCATTCCACAGAGTGCCCCTTATGGTTTGTTGCTCTTTTTATATTAGTGGCAAGCAAATAATTCCAGCATAAAGAAAATATTACATAAAAGTCAGCGCGCGGTGATGCATCAATGCAGAATTAACGAACAAAGCTTTGAACAGCATTTTTCGTACAAAGGTCACTTAAATCGTTATTTTAAAGAGAAAAAATGAAACCTTGTCTATTATGAAAAAAAGCATTTTTAGTTGGTCTTAATCTTGCTGTGCTTATCTACTGAAAATAAACCGCAGAGCGCAAATGCGTCTGCTGAATCAGTGCGAAGTTTTATTTCACTCTAGTTTATCGTGAGTTAGGTAACGCAAAAGAAGAATAAAACTGGGCATTTTAAAGAGGGAAACATCATGAAATTGTTGAAAAAAATTGCGATTGGTTGCTTTTCGGCAACGGTTTTAATGTCAGGCAGCGTGCATGCAGAAGCAATTAGCTCAGATTCCGTAATGCAAACTCAAGCCGCTCACTACAATAAGCAGCAGCTAATTGACATGGTTAATCGTGCAGATGTGCAGAGTAAATTGGTTAGCTTAGGTGTAGATAGCAACCAAGCTATCGCCAGAATCAACGGCATGACCGACAGCGAAATTGCCCAATTAAATGATGAAATTAATCAAGCGCCAGCGGGTGGTGTTGTGGGCGCAGTGCTTACCGTACTTGCTATTATCGCAATTTTGGACCTGATTGGTGTAACTGACGTTTACCCATTTATTCGTCCAGTGAACAGCTAATTGGATGATCAATTCAGTTAAAAAGGCCTGCGCGTTAGCAGGTCTTTCGCTTCTATTTTTGCTTTCAGGCTGCCAGTCCACACCTCAAGCTGACAAGCTGCGGCAAGAGGGACTTGCCTCTTTACCTGAATCTCACACTATTCAATCTGTTCCGTTTTTTCCCCAAGAACAGTTTTATTGCGGGCCTACCACACTATCTGAAGTGTTTGGTTACTATGGTGAAAGCACCTCTCCAAATGACATTGCGCCTAAGTTATTCATTCCCAGTAAAGAAGGGAGTTTACAACTAGAAATGGTGAGCGCTACCCGACAATTTGGTTTTTTGCCATATTCTGACCGAGGGACTTTATCGTCAATTGTGTCGTTAGTTAAAGACGATATCCCAGTGATTGTTTTTCAAAATTTGTCCATCCAGTTGTTACCCCAATGGCACTACGCTGTTGTTATTGGGTTCGATAGTGATAAGGGAACGGTTACTTTACATACCGGCCTTACGCCTAATCACGAAATGTCGCTTGAGCTTTTTGAAAGAACGTGGGGAAGAGGAAATTACTGGTATTTGGCACCAGTTCCTCCTAATGTAACCTCGCCTGAGATGACACCGTTTACTTATGTAAGTGCGGCTTACGACATGCTTAAAGTGGGAGATAAAGCGCGTTCATTGGCGTTTTTGGAAACCGCGTCGCATACATGGCCAACTTACTGGTTAAGTTATTTCCTGATTGCCAATTATTACTTAGAGCAAAACGACATCCAAGCCGTGGCTTGGTTTAAGAAAGGCTATGAAGTGGGGCAGAACCAACATGTTTATGTTCACAACTACGTATTAGCTTTGCGCGAAAACAACATGCCCGAGAAGGCAAATACAATTCTAAAACAGGGGCTTGAACGCTTTCCCGATAACGAAGCGCTGTCAACATTGGCTGAAAAATAAACCTAAACTTTAAGAGTATTCGCATTTACGAAAACTTATCGTCTACTATTAACCTAGGAAGTAATTGTGAAAGTAGGCTATGCCAAAAATACTGAGCTCATCAACAATTTCGCACGAGAACGGAGTAGTCACCACTCGACTCTATGGCGCGTTTAATGAAAAAAGTGCGGAAGACTACAGCGATCGTCTTTTTAAACTAGTCATAGGACTGAATCAACGACCCTTTTCCCTTCTGGCAGATATTAGCCAAGTTGAAGGAGCAACTCCTGAGGCCTTCGACATACTCAAGCGTATTATAAAACGGCTCCCTGATATGGGATTAATCGCGAAAGCTTATGTTTATAAAGGACCTGTTATACGCGGAATAATGTTTCAGAGGATCCCCGAGCTCAAAAGTATGGATTATCTTTTTTTCACAGATATTGACGAAGCTTCTTCGTGGTTGTCTCGCGAATATGAACGCAAACTATCTCTGCTCTCTGATTCCTAATTAGCCTGTAATAAGTTAATAGCACAGTTAACTCTAGTGGGCAATTACCTATGTGGATTGGTATAACTGGTGCACCTTTTGCCTCTTCTTTCACGTACTAAGGTGTAGCTAAAATAAAAAGTGCCTACTCATATATGCAGGAGCCCCGTCAGCCGTGGACAGCACTCAACTTCTTGAAAACCAGCAGGCAATAGCAATAGCCGGATTAGTAGGCGTTGTTATTGTGCTCTTCATTGTTAAACGACTTATTTTGGTGCGTTTGAAAGCTAAAGCGCGCTCAGAAAACAGCAGTATGTCTGATATCTATCGCGTGCTTGTATTGTCGTTAAATGCTCCACTTAATTTGCTTATCTGGGTGATTTTCCTGCTGTTGGTTAAAAGTATTGTTTCAGTATTTCAGATAGAAGATGAAGGGGCGATTAAAGCGCTAACCATTGTTATCGAAGCTGGCCTCATCATTACTTTGTTTCTCTTCTTCGAGCGTTTTGTCACTTACTCGTTAAGTCGTTATCGCGACCAGTCAACCATAGTTAAAAATACCAGCGCAATTGCCGGTGGAGCAGTTAGAGCGCTTTTCGCTGTATTAGCAATTTTGATTATATTAAGCACCATGGGGGTGTCGGTAACACCCATTGTTGCATCGTTAGGCATTACTTCGCTCGCAGTAGCACTAGCGCTACAGCCAACGCTTGAAAACTTCTTCTCGGGTATTCAGTTGGTAATGGATAAGCCCATTCGTATAGGCGACTTCATAGAGCTGGATTCCGGAGAACAAGGTTTTGTAGAGAAAATAGGATGGCGCTCCACGTGGGTTAGAATGCTACCTAACAACATCGTGATCATGCCTAACAGTAAGTTGTCTAATTCAAAGTTGATTAACTACTACTACCCTGAACGCGAACTGTCGGTGCCTGTTGAAGTTGGCGTGCATTATAGCTCTGATTTAGAGCATGTTGAAAACGTATGTTTAGAGGTTGCCAATACTATTCTAGAGCAGCACGAGTTTGGTGTTGAAACTTATCAACCTTTTGTTCTGTTTCACACTTTCGACAATTCTAGTATCAACTTAACAGTGATGCTGAGAACCCGTGAATACTTTAACCGCTTCTTCATAAAGAGCGCCTTTATAAAAATGCTTAAAAAGCGTTTTGATGAAGAAGGGATTGTCATTCCATTTCCAATTACTGCGCTTAACCTAGAGCAGGAAGGTGCAGCTAGCCTGCCGGCAGCGCACGAACACATTAAGCCAAGAGACTAAATAGACTGGTTTGCGTAGCTCAATAAAAAAGCCACGTTGTGTAACGTGGCTTTGTTGCAAGTACGTTAACCCTTCAAAGGGGTTAGAAGGTGTAACGTGCAGATACGCCTAGTAGGTCAACATCATCAGCTATAACGTAAGTTGCGCCGAAAGAGAATTGTGATGTAAAGAAATAGTCTGCGCCAATTTCAAAAGCTGTTTCGTCGTCTTCAATGTCGATATAGCGGATAGCACCGCGAAGCTCAAATTGCTCTGACAGCATTGAACGAATACCGGCAGTAATGCCATAGCCATTGTCGTCAGCTTCAGCAGAAGCGAAGCTTGAATCTAGATCAATATCTACATACTCATACGTCAACTCACCAAAAAAGTCAGTTGTTGTAGTTAAACCATAGCGGTAACCAACCCCTGCAGAGATATAGTCAAGTTCACCGTCAACACCATATTTGTCTTCACTCAACTGACCATAACGACCTGTCAGGTATACATTTTCGTTAAGTGATTTGAAGCCTTGAATTTGAAAACCGGTAGGCTCGAAGTCGCCTGCGTCTTCAATATCTGCTTGTACGTATCCAGCTTTAACGAAGTCATATGAAGGCGAAGCTGCGAAAGCATTTAAAGAAAGCGCGCCAAAGATACTGGCGAGAATAGTACGTTTCATTGTTTCTAATATCCTTTTAACAATAATTACTCCCAACCACTTCGGGAGCCTCATCATTATGGGGATGGATTTTAGAAATCAAATGGGCAACACGACTCGATTTTCACTATTCAACACCTTAAATGATGTACGTTTTATCAATACAACGGCATTGCCGTACAAGAGCTTAATTAATTCCTCTTCAGTGTTGTACAGATGAGGATACTTGCAACGCTTAAGCCGCAAGAGGACAAACAAAAAGAAATGATAGGTTCTAGGGTAATTAAGGTCACCGCGTAAGCGCCTATTGCTGCCCCTGTTAGGTGAAAAAAGCCGGTTAGCGCCGCTAAAAAACCTGCGGATTTATCAGAGTAGCCAAGCATGATAGTTACGCTGCAGGGCATTGCGATGCCAATAAAAAAGAAGGTGATATAGCAATAAGTCAAAATACCCATTAACCCTTTTATTGCGAAGGGGGAAATAAGTAACCAAAAAAGCACTGAAAGCACAGCGATAAACAAGCTTGAATACTTGAATTTAAACAATGGTGAAACAGAGGCTAGCCGAATATTGATTATGCTTCCCACCACAAAAGACAGCGTGGCTAGAAGCGAATATATCGAGAACACAGTTTTGGTGAGTCCGAATTGCTGCATTATCATTGACGGCGAGATGGTAATGAAGCTAAACACAATGCCATAAAGTAGTCCGCTGGCCATACCCACTGAGACGATTTTCATCATTGTGTTTTTAATAAGCGCTAAAGTATCGCTAAAGACGTTCTCTGAGGTTGTCGGCATATACTGTTTGAGGGTGGTGGAAACTGAAAGCAGTAAAAGTAAGGCGAATACTCCCATTACTAGTACAAAATAAAAGATAGATAAAACGCCGAAGGACTCGCCAATTAGTGTACCTACTAGTGGCGCTATTGCTGGCGCGATAGCGAATGCAATGTTGATAAATGAAAGTGAAACATTCAGCTGCTTTTTGCTAAATATCTGACGTGACAGTCCGCGCGATACTGAAACGCCAACCCCACCGCCTAAGCCTTGAATGACTCTTCCTACAAGAAAGGTATTTTCTTCGGTGGCAAGTGCCACCATAAGCGTACCGGCGATGAATACTAAGACTCCGTACAGTAGAAACTTTTGTTTGTTTAGGTAGTCGCAGGCGACACCAGACACTAACTGAGAAAGTGAGAACGCGATAAGAAAGACGGCCACGCTTTTTTCAATTATTCCCACATAGCTGTCGTATATAGCAGCCAAATCAAAAAAGAAGGGGCTATAAATACTGGTAGAGAGTTGGCCGAGAATAGACAAAATGGTGAAGGTTACCGTCAGCGAATAAAACGTATGGCGTGACATGGTGTGCTTCATCTAAGGGGAACCAAACTATGGGTAAAGAGACAGTGCAGTTAGGCTACAGATTTGGTGTTACAGTTTTAATAAAGACGCTTTTTTTAAGTTTGAGAAAACTGATAACGTGATGATATAAGCGAGTGGTGATTGGTAACTCTAGAAAAAATGGTGGCCCCACCCTGACTTGAACAGGGGGCAGCTTTAATAGCATAAAAGAGATAAAACAATAGAGGGAGTTTCTGACTCCCTCGAATATCAGCGAGTTTGTAGTAGCTCAGCCTGCTTCACTACTGAATTCTGAGATTCTACAGCTCTATCAATAACACGGCTATATACCTTTTTCTTTTTAGACGAGTCGGCGTTGCGAACGAACTCAGACAGGCTGGAGTTGTACTTTGTTGTCTGGCCGTTTTTTAATCTGGCAAACATCATTATTCTCCCATTTTATTGCCCAATTAATGAGCGGGCAGCGATTGCATCAGGGTAGTAAGCGTCTCGCGAGTAAATTTATGCTTAACATGATTTTCTACAGCCTGAATGTTGGCGTGGTACATACGAGTGCCCCCTCGTTGTCCTTTAACGATAGATCTATTTTTATCTGACCACCAAATTGCTGCTTTAGTTACCAAATAAGGATTGTATGATGAAACTCGAATTGATTCTTACCAGTTCTGAACTAAACTTGACTGTAGTAGTATAAAGTAGGATTTTATCCTTACTGAATTTCATCTATTGGAGGTAAATTATGGCAATGGTAAAGAAAAGTATCACAGTAACGGATCAACAAGAACAATGGATGCAAGCTCAACTAGCAACTGGTAATTATGCTAGTGACAGTGAATTATTGCGAGATTTGATCAGAAAAGAGCAAGTACGAGCAGCCGAGATTGAAGCTATTCGTTTGAAGTTAATTGAAGCAGAGCAAAGCGGTTTTGTTGAAAGGTCACCGAGTGAAATGCTAGCTAGCTTTAAAGAAGAAGCACGAAATAATGGGAAACTATAAACTCAGTGCAGCAGCTGAGTCTGATTTAAAGCGTATTTGGTTTCGTGGTCTTGATGAATTTGGCGAAGCGCAAGCTGACGCATATTATTATAAACTTTTAGAACGCTTTGAGCAGTTAGCAAATCAGCCTTACATTGCACCTGCTGTTGATGATATCAGACTAGGATATCGTCGAGCAGTTTGTGGAGTTGATGGTATCTACTATCGCATTCATGGTGATTATATTGAAATAATGCGGGTGCTAGGAAGGCAAGATGCTCAACTCAACCTGTAATGAGTTTTCAATGAGATAAAAATGAGCAATAGTTTTTTATCAGATGGGCTCTTAAAAATTGATAACCAGCTTCGGTTGCTCGCTGATGAAAAAGAGTCATTCTTACGACAAGCTTTACATTATTGAAGTGTCTACAAGTGGCTTTGGTAGCCATGATGAAGTCTGGTAAAAAATGGTGGCCCCACCCTGACTTGAACAGGGGACCTGCCGATTATGAGTCGGATGCTCTAACCAACTGAGCTATGGGGCCATTTTGAGATGTGCTGTGCAGTTTTTTATTGCAATTTGCTATGCATAACAACCACAAGCGAGCGCAAGTATAAGCAGTTTTATTTGCCTTGTCACGCCTCGCTGGTGGCTTTGTGATTTGTTTGCTTTATTTTTGTTCACTAAGCTGTAGTTTATGTGCCTTGTTTGGCAATTTTACACGTCGCCACCCAAGAGCTAATGCCAAGCCTAACATGCTAAACAGAGTCGTAGAACCGCCTCCACCAGAGCTATTTGAATTAGTATCTGTTGGCAAGTTCACTACACTTTCGTTTACGGTAACAGTAACGGTGTCGCTGGTGCTAACTCCAAACTCATCCGTTGCAGTTAACGAAAAGGTTAAATTGCTTTGAGATGATGGGGCGGTAAAAGACATGGTTAATGTATCTGCATTTCTGATGGTAACCGTGTCGCCGGCGGTTTGCGTCCATTCTACGCTTGTTAACGCGCCTTCGGGGTCTTGGGCGCTTCCCGTTAATTCAACGCTGGCTCTTACATCGGTTTCAACATCTGTTCCTGCGTTTACCACAGGGGCTTGATTGCTCTCATCGTCTTTTATCGTAATCAGCGTTTCTACCACACCACCTAGAAGATTTGTGTCTTGTGCAGAAAGCACTAAACGAAACTGTTCGTTGTCTTCTTCGATACTATCGTTGATAAGCGTAATATTGACGGTCTTCGAACTGGTATCGCCGTCGCTCCAAGTTAGCGTGCCGCTTTGGCTGACAAAGTCTTCATCGCTCACTGCTGTACCGCTTTCCAGTGAATAGTTCACACTTACTTCGCCTTCACTTCCGCCTTGGCGAACAATGTTTAACGCAAGTTCAGAGTCGGTCTCTAAAATAGTGCGTTCGCCAGTGCTTAATTCAACTTTCCCTTGCTGGGCAGTACCGTTAATGGTGACTTGAGCATAGCCGCTACCAGAGGCGATGCCTCCTCCTTGCGGGTTAAATAATCTGACGAAAAATACTTCATTGCTTTCAGTATTTTCATTAGCACTGATGCTTAACGTGATGTTTTTAGCCTGTGATTCATCCGCTCCCCAACTGAGTTCTCCAGACGCTAACATTACATCGCTGCTGGTGGCTGAACCCGCTATTACTTCATACGCAACTGTCATAGCCCCGGTACCTGTCTTATTAACAGGAAGGCTTAAGGTTGTATCAGCATCCGTTTCATAATTAGCCTGAGATAAGGCCGCAACTGTTGTTGCGCTTAACGTATTATCTTTTAATACGAACAAACCGCGCTGAATATCACTAACCAAAATATTACCGCTAGGTAGAAACGGGTACACGCCCCACGCCCCATTAAAGTTGGTGCTGTTAAAAGCTGGGTAGGTATCGAAAAAGCCTGCTTCTAAAGGCGCGGTAGGATCTGAAATGTCTAGTACCGTTAAGCCACGCTCATAGTTAGACATATAGTAGCGGTTACCTCTTACGTAGCCGTTGTGATCGATAGTGCCATTGTCACTGGTCCAAATGCTGGCAAGCACAGGTGTTGTGAGTGATGAAATATTAAAAATCATAACCCGGGTATTTAAGCTGAAGTTTCGCTCGTCCAACTCATCGTGAACAAAGGCATATTGCTTGTCTTCACTAAACCAACCGCTATGGGTGTAGGCAACCTCGTTATAACTAATACTACTTAGTTCAGAGGTACTATTTGTATTCGTGTGATCCCAAAGGCGCATTGCATCTTCATTGAAGTCAAGCATAACCGTACATCCATCAGCCGTAGCATTCACACAGTCAGTTTGCGCTCTTGCGTCGGTAACGCGCATAGATGACGCATCATGCGTATAGTCGGCACGTGTGAGACCGCTAGGTATGTAAGACGCGGTTGGTGTTTGAGGTGAGGTTAGCGTATATGAACGAAAGGCTCCGCCGTTACTATCCTGGCCAACCAAATGCAGCTGAGGCGCAGCGTCATTTAACGGTGTGTTTAGCGTGTAATCTACGTTCGAGATGTAGATATTGTGTGCACGGTTATCGTCGTTAATCCGCTTCGTTAAGCTAATACCATTAGGGAGGTCGTTAAGGTCAATGATGGTAAAACCTTCGGTTACGCTATCGGCACTGGCATAGGCATACGCTTTAAAACGCCCCGCAGCGCTATCGAAATACTGATAGACCTTAATGTCGCGCCATGTCGTACTTTGACCGGTAATTTCACCAACTACTACCGGCGCTGTTGGCTCGGTTACATCTACAACGGCAATGCTGGCCTGCATGCCAACAATGGCATATTCTCTGCGGTTGTTTAAATCGACGTGCCCCCAAATATCGTTGGTACTATTTGATACCGACGACAATACGTTAACAGGTACGTTAGAGAGTAGATCGATATTGCTGCATGGGAAGTCGGCAGCCGTTCCATCTGTGCAAGCTTCATTTGCACTGACTTCGGTACTAAGGACCATGTGCGATGATGCCTGTGCTTGAAGGGAAGAAGCGGCTTTTCCGTCAGTTATACTGTCGAACCCTTTTTCATAAAGGGCTTCTGATAAATAGGTAGGCACATTAACTAGTGTAGTTTTGTGCAAGGCAGGCTTCTGTGCCTGGTAATGATCTTCACGAGAAAAGCCTCCTAATACGGGTAAAAGACTGTCGTTTAGAACTTGTGCATGCTGAGCGTTGTCGAAATAATATTGGCCTTCAGCAACAAGAATTTTGTCGCCTTTATTGGCCTGTCGCGCGGCATAGCTCAACGTTTTACAGGGCCTGAAACGGTTGTCACACTTGCCCGCGTCCACGCCGTCTTCGGCAACAAAACGCGCTTTGTCATGGTCTGTGTGCGCTTGTGCACCTTGACTCACAAATGCTAAAAGCAGCACTATTAGCGTTAATGGGAATGCATTCATCTTGTCGTCCGCGCAAGTGTGTAATTAGAAAAAGGTAGTTTGTATAAAAAACTACCAGATATCCAAAGGAAGTACATACGTAAATGAAAATGCCTTTTCGCATGAGTGTCATGCCTTCGTTACTCTTTGCGGCGCTAGTGTCGTTAACCGGCTGTGATGTCATTAACCTCAAAGGAAGAGAGCCTGGTGAAATCCCGTTTAAGTTGGTGGGAGTCGATACGGGGGCATGTCCAATGATCATGAGTATTGGACAACAGCGGTGGAATATAGACTACTTCGGTTTTTACCTTAGCAAGCCAGAAGTGCGCATTGATGGGAAGTGGCAGCGGGTTAAGTTTAAACAAACCCAATGGCAGACGCCGAATATAGCATTGTTAAAGTTTCACAATAAGTGCAACAACCCTGATGATGCCAATAGCAAAATTGTATTAGATGTGTCGGAAGAGCTTTTAAAGCTGTCCACAAACTTGCGCTTCACTATGGGTCTTCCCTTCGACGATAATCACGCTAACCCGCTTACACAGCCTTCGCCATTGAATGACAGTACAATGTTTTGGAGCTGGCAAAACGGTCATAAGTTTTTGCGACTGGATGTGTCTAAAGGCTCAGAGGAAACACGCAAATGGTCTTATCATTTAGGTAGCGTGGGTTGCGATTCTGAATCAGCAGTCAGGCCACCTGAAAAATCGTGTGCTTTCACAAACCGGGTGGAGTTTATTCTGCCGATGACCCAGCTTGATACTGATTTAGATTTGGAAGTATCGGTGTCTAACATTGTCGCGCAAGTTGATATAAACGAAGCGCCAAGTTGTATGTTCGAGTCTCCTGAAACTGAGCCCTGTAAAAAGCTCATTCAGAATTTAGTACATAGGCCTTGGATTAAGTGGCAGTAGCGGCACGTTTAATTTGCACTAGAAGGCGAGCTCTGCTCGCTTCCAAGGCGGCAATTATCGCTCTTGTCGCAATGATTTTAGGAGCGTGCAGTAAATCGCCCACACCTTACATTTGGAATTTGCCTCACAATATTCCACCGCCTCCCGTTCCCGCAGACAATCCTGTGACCGAAGAAAGCGTAATTTTGGGAGAGAAGCTTTTCTTTGATAAGGGCTTAAGTGCTAACAATACGGTTTCATGCAGCAGCTGCCATGAACCAGAGCATGCTTTCTCTGAACCTAAGACGGTTTCAGTAGGCGCGAACGGAGACGCGCTAAACCGTAACGCATTAGCGCTAGTAAACGTGGCTTATAATGCATCCTTCACTTGGGCGCATAACAATTTAGAAAGTATAGAAAAGCAGCTGATGATCCCGCTTTTTAATGAACATCCTGTGGAAATGGGCGTTACGGGAAATGAAAAGCGTATATTAAAGCGCTTTGAGGGCAGCGAATATCGAGCGCTTTTTCAAGCGGCTTATGGTGATGATACACCCAATTTAAACAATATTGTAAAGGCGCTTGCTAGCTACGTAAGAAGTTTAGTGTCGTTTAATAGTGCTTTTGATAACTACGCTTACGCTCAAGATGACGATGCACTAACCGCCCAGCAGCTTGAAGGTTTGAATCTGTTTTTTTCAGAGCGCACTGAGTGCTTTCACTGCCACGGAGGTCTGAACTTTACTCAATCGTCTAAGCATAGTTTTCAACCTTTTGCGGCTCAGCCTTTCCACAACACTGGCCTGTATAATGAAGATGGGAAGGGCAGTTATCCGGAATCGGACATGGGGCTTTACAGCGTTACTCACAATAAACAAGACATGGGGAAGTTTAGAGCACCTACTTTGCGCAATATAGCCCTTACTGCGCCCTACATGCATGATGGCAGTATTGCCACCCTTGATGAAGTCATTGAGTTTTATGCTCGTGGGGGAAATCTGGCTGAAAGCCCTAACCCTTACCGTAGTCCGTTCATAAAAGGCTTTATGATTTCTGAAGACGAAAAGGCGGCGTTGGTTGCATTTTTGCGCAGTTTAACCGACGAGCAATTTGTAAAAACACACACTACACGCAAAAATTAGCGATTTATTGCTCATTTTGTGTAATTTATGTTTATACTTTGCACACATATATCAACCAAATGCTTATGTGCTGATTGTTAACATCGTGATAAACTCAATCACTTACATTCTTTGTTAATAACTATAAAGCAGGTGAGCGGTCGCGGAGATGAGAATGACTGAAAAACCCTTCATTACAAGTGGTCGAAATACCATCATTCATAAAATAAGAAAATTAGATCTATTGGTGATCAATGGTGATGAACATCCGCCAATTCTTGTTACTTATAAAGGTATTAAGCAGTACGAAGGCAAAGTGCCTGAAAACAAGCGCGATGCCAAGATGATGGACATGGAACTAGTAGATGTAACTACTAGCGATGTGTTTGGCGACGAAAAAACATTATTGTTCGTACAAACCCTAAATGGGAAAGAGTATAAAATCGATTACTCTAAAATTGGGACGAGCATGTTTATTAAGATTCACCAAGACAGTATTTTCTAAAACTCACCTTACCCCATATTGGGGTAGATGTGTTTTTAATTAATGGGGTTAGGCAATCTGGCCCCAGTTATCTGCCTTGAGTGAATTGAACCCTCCAATTACCCTTCCTTTTCCTTTAAGCTGTACGTAACGCTTTTTGAAAATGTTAAACCGGCAGATGTCCACTGGCGTGACTTCCGATGCATTTACTCCACTTACAACACCTGCAGTCTCCAACCCCTCAGCAATTAACTCTGAACAGAACCAGCTATTAAAGTCTTCTTGATTGTAGCTTATGCTGCCGAACAGGGGATGTTCATCAATCGCGTCCACTGCTGAGCCGAATAGCTGTAGCACGTCGTAAGGTTTCCCGTCTTGTTCAAACATGAAGTTAAAGAAGTCTCGCTTATTTTGCTCAAAGATACTTCTTGACGCGCTAGACAAGGGCAGCCACCAAATATCACCGTCATAAGATGCTACTCGCTCGCTTAGTCTATTGGTCATTACCCCTCGCTTTCCTTTATACGATGTTGCTTCCATGACTTGATTAAAATATCGATTAGAATCTTCATCGCGCATCTTCGTTTGCATAACTATTGCCACATGCGTTACCGCAGAGCGTGTCGTGAGTTTGGTCCAACGAGAAAATAAGCTATTGCCGCCAAATGCGATGATGTCACCAGGCTGCATATGCTCTCTAATAAGGTGATATTGTTGCTGCTCTAACATGGCTCTTCCTTGAATACGTGTTAAAAAATTAGATTGTTGTCTGCACCGCTAGGCGGGCAAGAGTATTTGCTTATGATTTTCCACTTTGCAATGTATGCATTTATAAGAATGTTGCAAAGTGTGTGTTAAGTACGACTAATAACAGTTTAGACCGATTATTAAACCTTAGCTTTTGTGTACTTGTCGCAACGTCTCAAATAGCGGTGCTTTAACGTTTTTATAGCGTGAATTTTACAAAGTTTCACTAATTTAATGGTGCGGGGACAAAAGAGGTAGTCACCGCGTTGCCGAATATTATCAGAGGAACTTGTTATGTTTATGTCACGCCGTGTTACCCAACTTGCTTTACTAGGAATAACCTTGTCGCTTACTGCAACAGTAGCGAATGCCGCCCCGTATCCCAAGCATGTAGAAAAAAACTTAATTGCAGTGTGTGAAGCGGTAAAAAGCGATAGCCGTTTGCGATTGCATCGCGCCGTGAAAGCGACGGGTTTTAAAATGCGATATATCCATGAAGGATTAGTGTGCAACGGGCAAGACATGCTTACTTTTGCACTTACTCATAATGCATCTAAAAACGCACAACTGATTGCTCGTCGCATTAATGCTAGCCCTAGTGTACTAACAGCAAAACGCTAATGAAGAGTTTTCTACCCTGGCGATTGGGCTATGCAGCTTATAGCCCCTTTTTCGCTTATTTTTACTTTTCGCTGTCTACATCCCATCACTTATTAAGACTGGGATAGATAACACTGACAGCTATTACTGCTTGCACTTGCAAGGGATCGCAGATGATCGCACTGGTTTTTTTACACTCTGTTTCTATGCAAAACTCACTTTGCGAAATGCTAAAAAAGCTAGACGTATTCAGTCACGTTTATGGCGCGCAATCTGTAGGCCATTGTCTTGCGTTAGCAGAGAAATATCCTCAGTCCATCGGTTTCTATTCAGTCTCTCAGTCAAGTCGAAACCTTGCATCACGGTATTGGCTTGCAGTAGGAAATAAAGACGAAGAAGCGCTGTTAGCCTTTTCTCATAACGCGTCAGGATTTGTTAAATCACCACTTGAAGAACCCCAAGTATTAAACGCTATAGAGCATGTCAAAACCAAGTACCATTTTTATGAACGGGACTTTCAATTCAATATGCTGGTAAAGGGACTTTGTGAACAATATGGGGTGTCTGAACCTGCGCTTCTAGCTACATTGCGCCAGCAATTGAACAAAAGTGCTCAGCCAAATGTTGTTGGGATACGCGCTGAAAACGGGTGGTGTTGCTTAAATCCAGCAGAGATTAAATGGATTGAAGCTGCAGGAGACTACATGTGTGTTCAAACGCTCTCAGAAAGCTACGTTGTCCGCACCACCTTGTGTGAATTACTTAAGCGTTTGGGAGAGCAGAATTTTAAACGCTGTAACCGCTCTGTGGCGGTCAATGCAAAACATATCGCGCACCTGGAGCAAAAACTCAATCAGCAGCGAGTTGTCATGCAAGGTGGCGAAGCGTTCAAGATTACTCACAAATATTACTATCAGTTTTGGCTGACAGACTGAACGTCAAACTGAGTTTCAGTGCAACATTCTACTATACGACCATGGTACTGCTGGTGGTCTAACTCGCTTATCGTTACACTTACTCACTGAATTTTGGGAATAAGTACTAGGACCTGCAAGGCCTAATAAGGAGCGATAGTGCGAGATGTAAGAAACATGATAGTGGGCGCAGTTTTAGTGTTTGCTGCTTATTATCTTGGGCTAGTTGTCGTTAGTGTGAGTGCCCTTCCTATTCCAGGGCCATTAATGGGCTTATTCCTTTTACTCGCGATGCTTTTTCTTTTTCCTCAGCTTGAGGTTCACACGGCGCGCTTTGTTACTTTTCCCTTGAAGCATATGTCCTTACTGTTTATTCCAGCCGTACTTGGCGTATCTATTTATTGGGCTGACATTCAGTCCAATGCACTTGCCATTGCTATCGCGATTATTGTAACGACCTCGATAAGTTTAGGGATAACCGCTTGGTTTTCGCAGCAATTGTTTAACAGCAAAAGCGGCAGCGGCTCAGATGTGGCAAGCAAGGGTGGAAAGCAAGAATGAAGGAGGCTCTACATCAAGCATTTAGCTTAACGGGGTTATTGTGGCTTAGCGTTTCAATAATTGGCTACATTATTGCTCTTTGGGTAAACAAAAAATGCAAAGGTCACCCGCTAGCGCATCCCATTGTCGTTACCGCGCTGATTGTGTCAGCTGGCCTTTATTTAACTGAAACAGGGGTTACTGAGTATCAACAGGCGGCTTCTTTGTTGCATTGGTTGCTAGGGCCTATCACTGTGGCATTAGCACTACCCATTTACAGACAATGGCAAAAGCTAAAGCACTACGGCTGGCGGTTAATGGCGAGTATTGCTTTTGGTGGCATACTCGCGCCTTTCACCGCGTGGCTTACTTTGTTTGCACTAGATGCACCGCGTGCAATACAAATTACCATGTTAGCTAAATCAATCACCACGCCCCTTGCTATGGAGTCGAGTGCGCAGGTTGGCGGCATTCCCGCATTGGCTGCCGTTTTTGTCATTGTGACGGGTGTAGTTGGAGCCATTGTGGCTACTGGTGTGTTTGCGGTCCTCAATGTACAAAATCGACAGGCGCAAGGTATTGCTATGGGCACGGTGGCCCACGCAATTGGTACAGCCAAAGCTATTCAAATGGGGGAAGACGTGGCGGCGATGGCGACTCTGGGCCTTTGTGTAAATGGTATATTTACTGCGTTGGCACTACCTGTCATTTTTGGTTTCTTTGTTTGAGAGCTTTTCTCGTAACTTGGCGTTTTATCTATTCGTTGTGATTTAGCCTGACCAGACCTGCAATCACCCGCCTTGACTAAAAGGTGCACAAGCTGCTGTAAAAACGCATAGCAAAGAATCAAAGCGCCGTGATGTTTGTAAGTAAAAACGTGCTGGCAATATTCCCCAAAAGTGCTATTTCTTAGTGAGGTGTTTCGTATCACTATATACATGGTATCTATTCAAACAAAAAGTGACCGGGTTACAGCGAAGTGTAAGTTAACTCAAATCGTTACTTCAGTTCACAGTAGTTGTGCCGATACAATTGAAATTGCTAGAAAATACCGGCGGTAGCTGGTTTCAAAAGCTAGGTGGTAAAAGAACTTAATGTTTTCTGTACTCGTATGTGACGACTCGTTAGTTGCGCGCAAGCAAGTGGCTAAATGCCTTCCTCAAGATTGGGAAGTGGCCGTACATTTTGCGAAGAATGGTCAAGATGCTCTATCGGCTCTCGCTGAAGGAAAGGGCGATCTTCTATTGCTCGATCTCAATATGCCCGTTTTAGATGGGTACGGCACATTAGAAGCAATTCAGAAACAGGGTCTTAAAACCAAAGTTATTGTTGTGTCTGGTGATATTCAGCCTGAAGCTCATGAAAGAGTGACATCGCTTGGCGCTTTGGACTTTATTAGAAAGCCGGTGGATCCTAAGAAGCTGGCCGAGGTACTAGATAAATTCAACATTCTTCATGTTGAAGAGGAAGAGCCGGAAGAAGTTTCACCGCTAGACCCTGAAATCCGCGATTGTTACCAAGAAATCACTAACATAGCCATGGGGCAAGCGGGGGATCATTTAGCCCGCACCATGAACGTGTTTGTTGAACTGCCTATTCCCAACGTTAATTTAATTGAAGTGTCTGAACTTCACATGATGCTTTCTGATATTGAGAGCCATGAGCAAGTTACTGCGGTATGCCAAGGCTTCTTAGGGCCAGGTGTTAGTGGTGAGGCGTTGTGTATTTTGAGCGACTCAAGCTTTGACGACGTGGCTAAAATACTCAATGTAGAAGGCGAAGTTGACGACCAGCTTCAGTTAGAGCTGCTTATGGATGCTGCGAGTATTTTGATTGGCACCTGTTTAACAGGGCTGGCCCATCAAATGGACATTAACTTTAGCCAAGGTCACCCCATTGTACTTGGTCAACATCGTGCCATCACTGAAATTATCAGCATGAACCAAATAAAGTGGAAGCGAACGTTGGCGATTGAGCTTAGCTATGGCTTGGAAGGCTACAATGTTCAGTGTGATTTGATTTTGTTGTTCACGGAAGAGTCTATGAAAATGATGAATTCTAAACTCGCCCACTTGTTGGAGGATTTTTAATGAGCCAGCATTTAGATGAGTTACAAGAATTTCACTGGATGATGGACATGCTGCAAACGGTAGACGTTGGCATTGTCGTACTAGACCGCAACTTCACAGTACAAGTGTGGAACGGTTTTATGGAAAGTCACAGTGGGCTTTTGCCGAGTGAAGTAAGAGACAAAACGTTATTTTCGTTATTTCCCGCAATCAAACAAGACTGGTTTATTAAGAAAGCTAAGCCCGTTTTCGACCTAAAAACCCGTGCCTTTATGACATGGGAACAACGCCCTTATTTGTTCAAGTTTCCAAACTACCGGCCGATTACAGGTAGTGAGTCATTCATGTACCAAAACATCACACTTTCTCCTCTTACCTCTGCGACGGGCAAGGTGGATTTTATCAGTATGATGATTTACGACATGACTGATGTAGCGGTAGGTAAAAAGCAGCTAGAAGCGCTACAAGTAACGGTGTCTGAAGCGCAAGAAGCAAGCTCACAATCAGATAGAGCAAAGAAAACCTTCTTATAACCGCTACGTGTAACCCGTGAGAGTATATTTTTTTTCTTGCGGTTCTATCTACATCAAGTTTTTACTCGCACTGAGCATAGAACAGCGGCACAGAGTGCGATGGGAGTACGTATGCAATCAAGTTCGTCTTCATTTTCAAGCTACCTTCCTCGCACCGTAATACGCGGGCTTGCAGTTATTGGTGGTGCTTTCATTCTAGCAGCCTGCGGTGGTGGCGGAGGCGGAGATGGTGACTCTAGTGGTGGGGGATCTGGCAATGGCAACTTAGTTGTTAATGCAGGCGCTAACGCTACCGTAACGGAAGGCGTGACCTATTCACTAAGTGCACAAGTGAGTGGTGGTGATGGCACGTATACGTACAACTGGAGCGCGTCTCCATCGCTGACCATTACACATGAAGACACCAGCGCTTCTGAAGCGAGTTTCGTTGCGCCGTTAGTTAATAGCGCCACTGAATACACGCTTACCGTCTCGGTAAACGATCAAAGCGGTAATACGGCTAGTGACTTCACGGTAATTACTGTTGCGCCGGTAAACATAGCGCCGGAAGCAAGTATTGATGTGCCTGCGTGGGAAGGTCTGCCAGCGAATACTTTCCCAGGCGGCGTTGAAATTATTTTTGATGGCACGGGAAGCAGCGATACTGACTCATCTACGTCCGATGGCGAAATTGCCGATTATGTTTGGTCTCAAACCAGCGGCACTAACGTTATTACGGGAGTGGAAACGAACCTTTCTACCTTAACAATTACTACGCCTATCGCTAACGAGTCTCAGGAACTCACTTTTCAACTTGAAGTAACTGATAGCGAAGGTGCAACCGACGTAGACACAGTGACAATCTCAGTGCAGTCTGAAACCGAGACACTGCCTGTGGTTGATGCAGGCTTCTCGCAAGGCGTTTTCAGTGGTGAGGTGGTTATTTTGGATGGTGAAGCAAGCACCAGTATTCCCAGTGCTTTACCGCTTACTTATTCTTGGGAGCGCAGTAACAACGTTACATCTAACAATGGGGCAAACACGGGAGTGGCAGCTCGCCCGGTAGATGACAACGATGCACTATCTACGTTTGCTATTGCCCCTTCCGTATCCACCGCGACTGTGGTGGCCTATACACTTACTGTAACAGACGCTAACAACAACAGTGTTGAAGACACCATTAATGTTAGAATACGCCCCATGCCGACGCCGCTATTGAACGACACGGGATTTTTGCAGCAAGCTACCAATAATGCGTTAACAGAGGCGCAGCAAAATGATTTTCCTGGCCAAGACGGACAACGCGGAGCTGATATTATTGAACAGAATGGCTTAATTGAAAAAGCTGGGCGTGGTAAAGCCGGCTTCGACTTTACCCGTCTAAATGCCAATGGCGACGAACAAGACGCCAGCGCAGATACGTGGTCGTGCGTTCGTGACAATGTGACAGGATTGGTGTGGGAAGTTAAAACTGACGATGGCGCATTTCAAGATAAAGACTACACCTATTCTTGGTACAGCGAAGAGGTAAATGGCGGTTTTGAGGGCGACCAGACAGGTGCGAATGCAACGTGCTTATTAACCAACTGTAATACCTCTGCATATGTACAGGCAGTTAACGCACAGGGGTTGTGTGGTTTTTACGACTGGCGGCTACCTACTCACCATGAACTCTTTTCGTTAATGCATTTAGGCATTGCCGACGACGTGGCCATTGATGAAGATTACTTCCCTAACACCGGTACAGTCTCTACCGAGCCCCTATGGTATTGGACCTCAGTGCCAAGTGCTGATGGGGTAAACAGTGATGATGCACAAAATGCATGGGCATTGGATTTTGATTCAGGTGTCGATAACTTTCTTAATAAGTCATCAGCGGCGCGTGTTCGTCTTGTAAGAGCAGGGAGATAGTCATGAGCAATAAAGTTAATAAATCCGCTCAACGCGTACTGAAAAGCGCAGTGCTAACTACACTCAAAATAGTTGCGGCCTCGACGTTGCTTGCTAGTGCATCGCTTTCAGCTTTCGCTCAAGAGTGCTTGTCTGATGGACTAGAAACCACGCCCAACGATAATTTTGAAGCAGTGACTACCAGTACTTTGTTGGATATCACCACAGATTTAGTATGGAGACGATGTTCCGAAGGGCAAACTTGGGACGGCTCAACATGCAGTGGTGAAGCGGTGAAGTATACGTGGCAGCAGGCGCTACAACTTGCGCAGCAGGCGAGTAACGAAGACCTGCTAGGATGGCGCTTGCCCAACGTTAAAGAGTTGGCCACCTTAACGGAACGCGACTGCGTACGCCCGGCGATTAATAGCTCGCTTTTCCCAGCTACGCCTCCGGATGATTTTTGGACTTCTACCCCTTCGGCAGATGATCCAGACAGAGCCTGGGTTGTTGCATTCTTTAATGCGAGCCATTCGATTAAAGAGAAAGACCGTTTCATTTACGTACGACTGGTGCGCACCTACACCAACGAATAGGTGTAGATAAAGATCTACACCGCTTCGTATTAGTCTTTCGTCTAGTATCTGATGCTTAGACTTTTTATCAACAAAGCACGCTCTATAATGCGTGCTTTGTTTTTTTTGGTTTGAACGTTAATTATAAAGAAAATCGACACTCTTGCTTAGAGCCTGTTGACCTTTGGTGAATAACAAAAGTCTACAGGCCCTACTATCAAGCTGCGTTTTGAGTAGATTGCTAATATCGACATGTTCAACCTGATTTTTAGCACGTTAGACTCATGATGGCTTTTTATTTCCCAGTAAGCTAGCCACAATGTTGGTATGAAAATGATATCGAGCCTTAAGGCTGCCCTTTTTACAATTTGTTTATTCGCTGGACTTAGCACATCGGCGCAGGCTGAATATACCTGTAATATCGATTTTGCTTACGGTATTGCCGTTAATAACGAACAGCTTCGCGTAATGGATAAAACCCGCACCGTAGTTCAGATTAATGACCAAAACCAGCTATTTGTAGGTGGACGTTGGCAAACCTTGAATGAGCAAGAACGGCAGTGGCTAGAAGAGTATTCTTCAGGGTTACACTATGTAGTACCAAAAATGATTATTTTGGCCACCGAAGGTGTAGATTTAGCTATTGATACCATTGAGCATGTTTACCTAGGCTTAGTAGGCAGTGATCACGACAGCTACGAGCGTTTGAATGCTGCTATGAAGCGTGTTCAAAACCGCGTGAAAGATAAATTCAGGCATGCCAGTAATCATTATTTTATCGGCCCTGGATCACTGGAAAGCGTTGATGAATTCGTGGATAGTGAAATTGAAGCACAGCTTGAGGAAGCAATTTCTACCTCAGTTGGCGGTATATTATCGGCAATCAGTGGTATCAACACTGGAAGCGGCGAGGTTAACCAAGAGAAAGTAGCGGAAATTACTCGTCAGCTTAACAATGTGGGCGAGCATCTTGATGTGGGTGATAAAGCCACCACTTTACGTAAAAAGGCAGAGTGGTTTTGTGAAAAGCTCAAACGCTTAGACGTAGCGGAAGAGAACCTTCGAGCAAGTGTGCCTGCTTTCAAGCCTTACAATATCATTACGCGACATGATAAGAGTGAAAACTAGCTGAAATAAGTAATACGTGTACTAATCCTGGTTAAAGACTGATTAAGACAGAAAAACCTGCGTGAGCAGGCTTTTTTGATCTAGCTTTTCGGTTAATTCAAAACGGCAAGATTATACGAAACACGACAGCAGAGAGTTGAGATATCTACGTCCTTTAGCAGTTACCTGCCAGTGACTATCTGAAATAGAAAGTAGCCCTTGGTGATGAGCATCAGACAGTGCGCGTTTAACGTCATCCGTTAACTCAGTACCTGTGAAGTCACTAAAATCACTCATCGGGCAAGGCTCAACTAAACGAAACCTATTCATAAAAAACTCAAACGGCAGGTCGTCTGCACTAACCAGCGTTTGCGTATCTAAATACGGTCGGCTCATTTCCATGTAGCCTCTTGGATGCTTCACTTTAACGGTACGATGAATAGTGCCATTAGCGGCATCGGTAATCTTTCCGTGGGCACCACAGCCAATGCCTAAATAGTCGCCAAAGCGCCAGTAATTAAGGTTATGGCGGCATTGATGCCCTGCTTTGGCGTAGCCTGAAATCTCGTACTGGTGATAGCCTGCACGCTCTAAAAGGATGTGGCCTTTTTCCTGTATTTCCCACAGAATGTCGTCGTCAGGTAACTCTGGTGGCTTTGAATAGAAAGGCGTGTTTGGCTCGATGGTAAGCTGGTACCACGACAAGTGGTAAGGCGTGAGCTCAATACCTTGTTTCAAATCTGCCATGGCATTCTCTACGCTTTGCTCAGGTAGACCATGCATGAGATCTAAATTAAACGTGGGTAGCCCTGCGCTGTGTGCTTGTTTTACCGCATTTTCAGCTTGGCTTTCATTGTGAATACGGCCTAGCACTTTTAAATGCTTAGGCTGGAAACTCTGAATGCCCACCGATATTCGGTTTACGCCTGCCTGATAAAAGCCCGCAAACTTACCTGCCTCAACGGTACCAGGGTTCGCTTCCATGGTGATTTCAGCAGTGTCGCTCAAGTTAACGCGCTGTTTGACGCCTTTTAAGATGTCAGCCATGGCCTCGCTTGAAAACAAACTGGGCGTGCCACCGCCTATAAAGATTGTCTCAACAGGGCGGTCGCCAATACGTTTGGCATCAATGGCTAAGTCGTCCAGCAAGTGCGCCACATATTCTTTTTCGGGTAAATCAGATTTAAGCCCGTGAGAGTTAAAATCACAGTACGGACACTTTTGAACACACCAAGGAATGTGAATATAAAGGCTAAGCGGTGGATTACGCAAAAGTCGCTCTCATATTATCAAGCAAAATCGCTAGGGCGTTGCCGCGATGGCTAATGCGGTTCTTCTCGGCTTTCTCCAATTCTGCTGCAGTGCAGCCATGAGTTGGCACGTGAAATACCGGGTCGTAACCAAAACCGTCGTTACCAGAGCGAGCATTTAAAATTTCACCTTGCCACTTGCCTTGACTAACTAATGGCACTGGGTCGTCAGCATGGCGCATAAACACTAATGTACAGAAGAAATGCGCTTTACGCTGGGTTTCGCCATCTAGGGCAGCTAATAGCTTGTCGATATTGGTGTCATCAGTTGCATCAGCGCCAGCATAGCGGGCTGAATAAATACCGGGTGCACCGCCAAGGGCGTCAACCACTAAGCCTGAGTCGTCAGCAATAGCAGGAAGGCCTGTTACTTGTGCCGCATGACGCGCTTTAATAATGGCATTTTCAACGAATGTTGTACCTGTTTCAGGCACATCAGATACACTTAATTCTTTTTGCGCCACAACGTCTACACCGTAATCTGCAAACAAAGACGCGAACTCACGTACCTTGCCTTGATTACCTGTGGCTAGAACAATTTTTTCTGGGAATTTCATTGTGCCAGACTCCTCATTTTTTCTTTGCTCCTGAAATAAGCTCGAACACATTCATCGGGTTACTTTAGGTTATTCAGGACGAAGGTTGGGAGTGGTTTGAGCAAACCCTCTGCCGCAGGGATGCGGCAGTGGAGCGCACATGGATGTGTTTATCGCGTGTCTGCGAAAGCCACTCCCAACCTTCGGCCATCGCATCACTCACCCTCTACGTGCTCGAGTTTTACTTTTTCTTTTTAGGCTTAGCTTTTGCCTTGGCTTTGTCTTTGGCCTTCACTTTCTTCTTTTTGGGGCCAATCTTAGGCGTTTTGTTTTTAGGGCGTAGCTCGTCAATAACGCGAGCTTTAAGTGGTTCGCCCATGTATCGTGCGGTTTTGGCTACCATGTCAAAATCGTGGGCCTCAACCAAAGATATTGCAGTACCTTTGGCGCCAGCGCGGCCGGTTCTGCCAATGCGGTGCACGTAAACGTCGGCTTTGCGCGGCATGTCGAAGTTAATAACATGGCTCACGTTAGGCACATCAATACCACGGGCAGCAACATCCGTTGCCAGCAAGATAGGTACTTCACCATTTTTGAAACGGGCTAGCGCTGCAATACGTTTGTCTTGTGGCATTTCACCCTGTAGCCAGCACACTGGAATGTCTTTCGAGGCTAAGAAGTCCTTTAGCATTTGCAGGCGTTCGCGGGTTTTCACAAACACAACCGCTGACGTCGTCGTTTCTTGCTTCAAAATATTCACCAGCAACGCTTGCTTGTGATTCATGTCGTCAGCAAGGTGATACCACTGATGAATTTTGTTTTTTTCTTTGCGCGACGGGTTCGCTTCAATCACTTCAGGATTGTTAAGGATGTCATGAGCGAAGGTCTTAACGCCTTTGCCTTCAAGCGTTGCAGAGAACAATAGATTTTGCTTGCGCCAGCGCGCTTCGGCAGCAATTTGGTTAACTACCGTTGAGAAACCCATATCCAACATGCGGTCAGCTTCGTCAAGGATCAAGCACTCGATATCACGGCAATCTGCGGCTTCTTTTTCGATATGCTCAAGCAAACGACCTGGCGTGGCCACAAGAATATCGAGATTCTTGCTTAAGGTTTCTTTATCGGTACCGTAGTTAATACCACCGGTTATTACCCCGCACACAATTTGCGTATGTTTGGTGATAGCAACCGCTTGTTCGTAAACCTGTAGCGCTAACTCGCGGGTAGGCGTAAGGATCAAAATACGTGTAGCACCAGGCTGCCTGCGCGGATAATCAAGTAAAAACTGGCATGCAGGCAATAAGAAAGCGGCTGTTTTACCCGTACCTGTAGGAGCAGAGGCCAAGATATCTCGCCCATCCATCGCATGCGGGATAACCAGTTCTTGAATGCTAGTTGGGGTTTCAAACCCCATATCGGCAGCTGCGTGACACAGTGCTTCGTCTAATTCGAGTTCTTCGAAAGTCATAGTATAAAAAACGCTCTAAATGAATGGGGCGTATTGTAGCATTGCTATACCAAAACATTGAGAAAAACTGGCGTTAAATTCGCACACCGTAGGTAAACTTTCACCAAAACGAAAAAGTCGACTTACGTAATGGCCTTTAGGGTATAGAACTATTCAGTTGTCAAAGCAATGGCAGCAAGCTTTGCTTGGTTAAGTGCGTCTTTTATTTCAGGGCCTTTAACGCCCGTGGCAATGATATCTTGCACGTTCACTTGGTTGGCGGCTGATAATGCATTTTCGATGCGCTTTTGTTTCTCTTGCCAATCTACGCCCTTGTTATGAGCATAAGGCGCAAAAGCGCTAAGTAATAATGTGAAACGTTCCCCTCTTCGCCACGCATCACAGCCATTGAACAAGGCAAGTAAATCGGCGGGTGAGTTCTGCGCGTTCAAAAGAAAGCCTTTGAATTTACAGGCAAGGCTGACGATTTCACTAACTTGGTTTTGCACTTTGAGCCGACTGCATAACAGTTTCGCTTCTTCCTCATTGAGGTGAGTGAGCAGGGCAGTAAACCTTGTTATCAGCCTAGCGGTTTCTGAATCATTGCTTTCAGGTAATGGGGTTTCTAAACCCGCGTCTTCAACAAGGCTCTCGTTTTCAACCTTTTCTAGGTCTACCGCCGTTTTTAACGTTTCAAGAGCAGTATCTATGTTTCTTTCAAGCTCAGTAAACCAGTCATTGAGGCCATGGGCTTGGTTTAATACAGTGAAAAAAACATGCGGTGTTTTCTCTAAAAGACTGCGCTTTGTTTCTTGCCATACCCGCTCTGCACTTAGCGTGCTTAGCTCGCCGCTTTGCGCCATAGACTGCATAAGAGCCATGGTTTCAGTAGCGATAGTAAACCCCAAATAAGCATAGCGGGTGGCAAACCGAGCAACGCGAAATACGCGTAAAGGGTCTTCACTAAAGGCTTCAGATACGTGGCGAAGTAGGCGGTTTTCTAAATCTTTTTTACCACCATAGGGGTCGATAAGGTTTCCAAGGTTGTCTTGCGCTATCGCGTTAACGGTAAGGTCTCTGCGTAACAAATCTTCTTCTAACGTGACCGAGCTTGACGCATCGCATACAAAACCGGTGTAACCTTTTCCTGACTTACGTTCTGTACGTGCAAGTGCGTATTCTTCCTGTGTTTTAGGGTGTAAAAAAACAGGGAAGTCTTTGCCTACTTGGGTAAAACCCTGGCTGAGCATTTCTTCTGGCGTGGCGCCCACCACGACATAGTCGCGTTCAACAACTTTTCTGTTTAACAGTGCGTCACGCACTGCGCCACCAACGAGATATACTTGCATGCTTTTCCAACGATTTTTTAGTCAGTAATACTTTTTAGATTGGGAATACATCGACTTTTGACGTGTATCGAAAATCAACCTTCCCAAGGTAACAGAGGCGCAGTATAGCAATGTTACAAATAAAATTCGTAGCCACATCGTTATGCGCTTTCACTTCAAGGTTGCGTCTGGTAGTTTAATCGTCGTTAAAAATTAAAACAGATAGGCGCTTCAGCAACCATGTATTTGAACTACTTCGGGTTAAATGACAATCCTTTTTCGATTGCGCCTAACCCCGATTATTTGTATATGAGCCCAAGGCACAAAGAGGCTTTGGCCCATTTGACCTTTGGCCTCAGAGAAAGCGGTGGTTTTGTAATGCTCACCGGAGAAGTGGGCACGGGAAAAACAACGGTATCGAGAAAACTGTTGCAGCAGCTACCCAATAATACGCAGGTAGCCATGATTTTGAATCCTACCTTATCCGCCCTTGAGCTATTAGCAACGGTTTGTGATGAGCTAGGCTTGGCTTATACACCTGAAAAAGCAAGCCTTAAGTACTTCACCGATTTGATTTTGTCTAAGTTAGCAGAGAATCATCAGTCAGGCATGAATACGGTACTAATGGTTGATGAAGCGCAGCATCTGTTGCCCGAAGTACTAGAACAACTTCGTTTATTGACCAACCTAGAAACGAATCGTGAAAAACTGTTAAAGGTAGTATTGATAGGTCAGCCTGAATTACAGCAGTTGTTAAAGCGTAATGAATTACGTCAGCTGGCTCAACGCATTACCGCTCGTTATCATTTGCTGCCCTTAACTGCGCCAGAAGTCAGTGCATATATAGCACACCGCTTAAGCGTAGCCGAAGGTGATATCAGCATTTTCAGTAAGTCTACATTGCGCGCGGTGCATCAAATTACTGGTGGGATCCCAAGGGTAATTAATTTGCTGTGCGATCGGGCGTTAACCTTATCTTTTACTAAGCAGCATGCGGTTGTGCAAAAGCCTATATTCTTGGCCGCGGCAGAGCAAATTCTTGGTGAAGATGTCGTCAGTCAGCGCGTGCAAAGTCAGCGTAAATGGTATCTCGCATCGGCGTTTGTTTTGGCTATCATATTCGGCTACGGGTTAGGGAGTTTGTATGTCTAATATCGTTGCCATTGACCATTTAAAACCCGGTATGGTGATTGTTCAAATTACCAAGCAAAATGGGCCAGTTAAAATTAGAAAGTCGGGTTTAGTGACAAGCGATGCTATGGTGCAGGGCTTGTCTGAAATGGGCGTGCAAGAGGTAGAAATAGACCCTGAGCAAACCGTGGAAATAGCGCCGACAGTTCATCATAGAACTCAGACCCAAGCTTTGCTTCGGGGCGAGCACGACACTACCGCCAAATTTGATAAATCCCTTAACGAGCAGTTTAATCGAAGCTTGTTTTTACCCACAGTAGAAGGGCTTCCGTCAGCATGGAAGCTTTACACCAAGCAAGTTGCGCTTTTTGCCGTCGTTATTCTTGGTGGTTTATGCATTGGCTTTTCCGCCGCTACGGCAAAACGCTGGTGGCCAATGCTAACTGCACCCGCTTCTGTACCAGTGGCAGACTCTGAAAGCTCAGTTTCACAGGTTGAAGCAAGCGGAAACGCTTCAGCGCTTACGACCACGCAAAGTAGTAATGAAGCACCAGGCACTTCAAGCAACAAAAGTGAACAGGTATCTTCAAACACTCAGAAAAGTGGGCAAAGCGCAGGTTTAAATGAAACTGCTAACACGGCGGTAAATGCAAACATGAGTAACGGCGGTGCAGCTCAGCAAGGCACGCAATCGAACGCTATGGTAAATAACCAGTCTGTTGGCAACTTAGCTGCAACGGAAAATACTGATTTAGGTGCAGTTCCAAATACAAACCCAAACACAACAGGTACTCAGAATCGCTACAATAACGACGTCTCCCAACGTTCTGGCGCCGAGCCAAGTAGTGGATATGAGCGTAGCTCTTCAATGGATACAAGACAAACTGAGACTTCAGGGAATTATGAAGGGAAAGTATTAAATGAAGCTGCGTCTCAATCTGACGTATCCGTGTCACCAGAGCTCATGGCCCGTTTTAATGCTGCCGTTGAAGCGCTAGACTCAAAGGCACAAGATAATACACCCGCTGAAGAGCAAACAAGGGTGACGGTTAAAGACGAACTACCCCGTGTAGATCAGTTACCCGTTCGCTTGTTAACACGACTTCCTACCATGAACTTTAGCGCGCATATGTATGCGTCTCGTCCTGCCGATAGGTGGGTGAGAGTCAATGGCCGTCAAATAGGTGAGGGCGACTGGATTGCTGATAGAGTGCAAATCGTCAATATTGAAGCGCAACGTGTGGTGCTTGCTTTCGAAGATGAGATTTTTACTATGGCAGCATTAACCGATTGGTAATTGCTATCTGTTAGTTCCAAAAAACACTAACAAGAAATACAAAAAAGGCCCTTTGAAAAGGGCCTTTTCGCTGTTTAAACTGTGTTTTCTACAGCGGCATCTGATTGATGAAAACGTCTTTAAAGAATTTTGGTAAGTTCAAACTAAACTCTTCGGGGCGAACGCCTGACACAATCTCATCGTCGTACTGACTTAAATCAACGCGTTTCACTTCATTGAAATGCTGCGACGTCACGCTGTAAAAGGCCATAACGTGAGGGCTTACGGGGTCTTTAGGGTTGATTTTGCTAACAATACCTAATTTACCGCTCTTTAACCTCACTAAGGAGCCAACAGGGTGCACGCCAATACAATGGATAAATTGTTTTACCAATTCTTGGTCTAAGTTCTCTGTCGCAGTTAGTCGCTTTAGCGCCTGAGTAGGCGTGATACTGTTTTTGTGCGTACGATTAGATGTCATGGCATCGTATGCATCCACAATGGCAGCAATGCGCGCGAACTCTGAGATTTCGTCACCAACCAATCCTCTCGGGTAGCCGCTTCCATCAACGCGCTCGTGATGCTCTTCAATGATGCGTAGCGATAGGTCAGAAATATCGCCACACTGTTCAACTAGGTCTGCACCAATTTCAACGTGGGTTTTCATCACTTCCCAATCATCACTGGAAAATTCGCCTGTGTTATTGCGAATTTCATCTGGCAGGGAAGACATGCCGATATCCATCAATAGGGCACCTAAACTCACTTGCTCTGTGGTATCTCTGTCATAGCCAAGAAACTCACAGAAAATGCCGCTTAGTACACTGCAATTAATACTGTGCTCAAGAAGGTACTGGTCGGTGTCCTTGATCATTGTCAGGCAGCTCAGCGCATCTTTGTTATCAAATACACTTTCGATCAGGCTTTGCGACAGCGACTCCATGGGAGACAAATCTTTTACCGCCCCATTTTTAAGCGACTTTAAAAAGCTGCTTTGAATGGCAATTGCGCTGCTGTAAAGCTCGTTGGCTTCGTTAATTGAATCACGACCCACTGGCTTAACAACCGGTTTAGTCACTTCAGGCTCTTTTTCTTTAGCTGGCTCGGGTGGCACAGCTGGCTCGGGCAGCTTAGACTTCGCAAGATCTACTTCGACGCTTAAAATACCTTTCGATTTTAGACTATCAATAATGGCTTGGGTTTTCACAATGCCTTTAGAGCGCATTTTAAGTGAGCCTGTTTGTTCAAGTACTTGATTGACGTACATTCCTGGCTGCAAATCATCAATGGGTACCTGTTCTAGCATTATTTCTCCTGTGAGGCACAACGTTGCCATAGCCTTCAATTACAATAGAAATGAATAGTACGATATTCCAGTGAAAAAAGTGAGGAGTTTATTAGTCTTTAGTATAGCTAGAGTCAGCGAATATAAGATTAACGTATTCGTGAGAAAACGTGTGACGTGTAAATGTGTCGAGAAGTTGCTTATAGCTCAAATCAGGTGAACTGATATTCTCTATGCGGTTTGGGATTAGGCGTATTGATACGAAGTTAAGGTAAAGGCATGGAAGGGAGAAATAAACAGGGTGCCACCTCGCGACGGCACCCATGTGTCATGCTAGGGCTTTGTTAAGCGCTAAAGTCCCACGCTTTTACAACCACGCGGGTTGTTTATCTTCGAAGGCTTCTATAGCACTTGTGAGTTCAAGGGTTTGACCGATAGCATCTAAGCCTTTAATTAGGTTGTTTTTGTGATGCTCAGCAATATCGAAGCTGAAGCTT
This sequence comes from Alteromonas sp. 07-89-2, assembly GCF_013113925.1. Taxonomy (NCBI): domain Bacteria; kingdom Pseudomonadati; phylum Pseudomonadota; class Gammaproteobacteria; order Alteromonadales; family Alteromonadaceae; genus Alteromonas; species Alteromonas sp. 07-89-2. The sequence continues at coordinate 58,643 of NZ_VTYM01000013.1, forward strand.
GTATCGTTAAAACTTACCGTTTGCGCTGGAAGATCAACGGTGATCTTAGTTGCTGGGTCTGCCTTCACTGCAGCAAACAAAGCGTCCATTTGCTCGCTTGATAATGCCACAGGCACTAGCTGATTATTAATGCAGTTGCCGTAAAAAATATCAGCAAAGCTGGTGGCAATAACCGTTTTAAACCCAAAGTCTGCAAGTGCCCACGGCGCGTGTTCCCGGCTTGATCCACAACCAAAGTTTTCGCGAGCTAGCAACAGACTCGCACCTTTGTGCTCAGGCTTATTCAGCGCGAACGCTGGGTTTGGCTCTTTCTCTTCTAAATCCAAATAACGCCAGTCGTGAAACAAATGTTTGCCGTAGCCAGCACGCGTTACGCCAGTTAGAAACTGCTTTGGAATAATTTGGTCGGTATCGACATTGGCCTGATCAAGCGGCGCAGCAATGCCTGTGTGTTGTGTAAAACCTTGTTCAGACATAACTTACTCCTGATAATCTCTAACGTCAGCAAAGCGACCGGTAATTGCAGCTGCGGCAGCCATTGCTGGGCTTACTAAGTGAGTGCGCGCACCACGGCCTTGACGGCCTTCAAAGTTACGGTTACTGGTAGAGGCACATCTATCGCCTGCTACTAGCTTGTCGTCATTCATACCAAGGCACATAGAGCAACCTGGCAACCGCCACTCAAAGCCAGCATCGATAAAGATTTTATCTAAGCCTTCTGCTTCAGCTTGGCGTTTAACGTTACCTGACCCTGGAACGACAATCGCGGTAACTGAATCGGCGACTTTACCGCGCTTGGCGATTTGTGCCGCTGCGCGCATATCTTCAATACGACCGTTGGTACATGAGCCGATAAATACGTGGTTTACTGCAACGTCAGCAAGCTTTTCACCGGGTTTTAGTCCCATATACTCAAGCGCTTTTACTGCGCTCTCTTTTTCAATCGGGTCACTGAAGTCTTCAGGGGCAGGTACCGGTGTGTTTACGCCAATAACCTGGCCTGGGTTAGTGCCCCACGTAACCTGAGGAGCGATATCTGCCGCTTCAAGTTCAACCACAGTGTCAAAGGTTGCGCCCTCTTCGGTATAAAGGGTTTTCCAATAAGCGACAGCGTCTTCCCAGTCTTGACCCTTAGGTGCGTATTCGCGGCCTTCAAGGTAGGCGAAGGTTTTCTCGTCTGGTGCAACAAGGCCAGCTTTCGCGCCAGCTTCAATACTCATGTTACACACCGTCATGCGCTCTTCCATGCTCAAACCGCGGATAGCTTCACCTGCGTACTCGATAACATGACCAGTAGCGCCGGCATGGCCAATTTTTCCAATAATGGCAAGGATGATGTCTTTTGCGGTGATGCCGACTGGAAGCTTACCATTTACGTTGATAAGCATGCTCTTCGCGCGGCTTTGCTTCAACGTTTGTGTCGCCAGTACGTGCTCTACCTGTGAGGTACCAATACCAAAGGCTAGCGCACCAAATGCACCGTGGGTAGCTGTGTGAGAATCACCACATACCACCGTCATACCCGGCTGAATTAAGCCTAGTTCAGGGCCCATTACGTGCACGATCCCTTGCTTCTGGTGACCCACTGGAAATAGCTGAATACCGTGTTCTTCACAGTTGGTCGCTAAGGTTTGTAGTTGAAGCGCGTTAGCTGGTCCACACGCGTCGATTGCCAGTGAGCGAGTTGATATGCTGTGATCCATTGTGCCAACAGTGCGATCAGGGCGACGTACTTTACGGCCTTTTTCATTAAGGCCAGCAAATGCCTGAGGTGACGTCACTTCATGAATTAAGTGACGGTCGATATAAATTAAGCTGTCTTCACCGATTTGGTCAATAATGTGGGCTTGCCACACTTTGTCATATAAGGTCTTGGCCATGAGGTTGTTTTACTCCTGCGCCATTAATTGTTTAACGATTTCATCGCCTACTTGCGACGTGCTTGCCGCTTGGCTGCGTTTATCTGCAGGTAATAACTCGCCTGTAAGTACACCTGCTTCTAGTGTTGCTACGACCGCTTTTTCGATGGCGTCTGCGGCATCACCTAAGTTCATGCTGAAACGCAGCATCATAGCGGCCGATAAAATTTGTGCGATAGGGTTAGCAATGCCTTGGCCTGCAATATCTGGAGCCGAACCGCCTGCTGGCTCATAAAGGCCAAAGCCTTCCTCGTTCATGCTTGCCGATGGCAACAAGCCCATAGAGCCCGTCATCATAGCGCATTCATCAGAAACGATATCGCCAAAAAGGTTTGAACACAGCATTACATCGAACTGCGCTGGGTTCTTCATTATTTGCATAGTGGCGTTGTCGATGTAGATATGGTCAAGTTCTACATCTGGATAGTCTTTCGCTACTTCTTCAGCAATTTCACGCCATAAACGGCTGGTTACCAGTACGTTGGCTTTGTCCACCGACGTCACTTTGCCGCGACGTTTCTGTGCTGCTTCAAACGCTGCAATAGCAATACGGCGAATTTCACGTTTGCTATAGCGCATGGTGTCATACGCGAACTCTTCTTCGCCTTCACCTTCTCGGCCCTTAGGTTGACCAAAGTAAATGCCGCTGGTTAGCTCACGCACAACTAAAACGTCTACGCCTGATTTAGCAATGTCTTCACGAAGGGGAGACAGGCTTTCAAGGCCCGGATAAATGCGAGCTGGGCGCAAGTTGCTGAACAGGTCAAAATGACTGCGAAGGGTAAGTAGTGCGGCACGCTCAGGACGTTGCTCTAACGGCAAGGTGTCCCACTTAGGGCCACCGATACTGCCAAACAAAATTGCATCGGCTTGCTCACAGCCCAAAAGCGTTTTTGAGGGTAGCGCCTCGCCTTCAGTATCAATGGCGTAGCCACCTACAGGATATGCAGTACGGTTGAGGGTGACGTTAAACTTCTTTTCAACAGCATCTAAAACCTTATTGGCTTCCTGCATAACTTCTGGGCCGATACCGTCTCCGGCTAATACGGCAATTGAATACTGGCTCATTTATACTCCTGCAACGCGTTCTTGTTGATTTTTTTGCTGATCAATTTGATCGGCCAAATATGTATTGTTTAATACAAAGATAAGGGCTTTAACGCCGGCTTCCACAATATCTGTAGCCAAGCCGATTCCATGGAAACGACGGCCTTTATATGTAGCGATAACGCTCACTTGCGCCAAAGCGTCGGCACCTTCACCTTTTGAATCTAGTTTAAAGTCGACAACTTCTAGATCTTCGTGACCTAGTATAGACATAATGGCCTTATAAGCCGCATCTACCGGGCCGTTTCCAATGCTAGACTGGGTAATTTCTTCAGTGCCCACTTTCATTTTAACGGTGGCGCTTGGAATAATTTCACGCCCTGAATTCGCTTGAAGATAAAGCAACTGGAAGTGTGCTTGGTCGTGCTTTTGCTTATCGAAGAACAACAAGGCTTCAAGGTCGTAATCGTATACTTGGCCTTTTTTATCCGCTAACTTTAAGAATGCGTCATACACCGCTTCTAAGTCATAGTCTTCGGTTTTATAGCCAAGTTCGGTTAAGCGATGCTTAATCACATGACGGCCAGAACGTGACGTTAAGTTTAGGTTGTTCTTATTAATGCCCACACTTTCTGGGGTCATAATTTCATAGGTATTTTGCGCTTTTAAGACACCGTCTTGGTGAATACCAGATGAATGGCTAAAAGCGTTCGCGCCAACAATAGCCTTGTTTGATTGAACTGGCATATTACAAAGCTGGCTGACTAGCTTAGATGTGCGCGATATTTCGGTAGAATTAATGTTAGTTTCAAAGCCCAACATGTTCTTACGGGTTTGCAAGATCATAGCAATTTCTTCAAGTGAAGCATTACCAGCACGCTCGCCAATACCGTTTATGGTACATTCAACCTGTCTGGCACCTTGCTCAACAGCTGCTAATGAATTTGCTACCGCTAAGCCCAAGTCGTTGTGACAATGTACTGAAATGGTTGCTTTATCGATATTTGGAACGCGATTAAACAATTGCTGAATAATACCGCCAAACTCTGTAGGTGTTGTGTAGCCTACGGTGTCTGGAATATTCACCGTCGTCGCGCCAGCGCTAATCGCTGCTTCAACCATTCGGCATAGGTAATCAATATGGGTACGCCCCGCATCTTCACAGGAAAACTCTACATCGTCAGTATACTTACGTGCATGTTTCACCGCGGCTACGGCCATATCCACAATTTCATCTTGCGACTTGCGAAGCTTGGCACCTACGTGAATCTCTGACGTTGCGATGAAGGTGTGAATTCTGAATTGCTCAGCAACGCTTAATGCTTGCCCGCATGCATCAATATCACCCGACAATGCGCGAGATAGGCCACAAACGATAGAGTTCTTAACTTCTTTGGCAATCATTTGTACAGAGCGAAAATCGCCGGGTGAAGAGACAGGAAAGCCAGCCTCAATGATGTCAACGCCTAACCGTTCGAGCGCCAGCGCGATCTGCAATTTCTCTTTGGCACTTAGGCTTGCTGGTAAGGCCTGCTCGCCGTCTCGCAATGTGGTATCAAAGATCTTCACTTGATTTGTCATGACGCTCTCTCAGTTGAATAGTTAAAAAAAAACCCGTGCTTGGCACGGGTTTTTGTGAAATTAAATCGCTGGTCGCAATCTACCCGTGCAGTCTGGCTGCCATAAGGAGTAGAGATAGAAGAAGGAAACGAATACGCATTTGTTGTTTCTTTGCTGACCAAGTTGATAGCGACAATGTACCCATGTGGCATGAAGAGGTCAACCATTGTTTACAATAATGAGTATATTTTTCGTGTATAAATACTTTCTTTTAATTATTTAGGATGTGTGTCCTAGCGCTTTTGGTCTTAGAGCAACGTGACCAGTAACTACAGTCATTTATGAGGGGGTTAATTTACTATAGATGATGTTCGTTAGGATGTTTGTACTAAATTTGGTTGTTAAGGTGCAAAAGAGACTTTGGTTTTTTATGCGGATATACTGGGTTTTTATTCTTGTCGCGGCTTTGTTACCTATCAAGCAGCGTAAAGTTCTTCCAGTTGATTTGAGTAGATAAGCGCATTTCGCGAAGGGATAAGGCACGTGGTGAACGCTTGGATTTAAAGCTCCATGCGTGGCCACAGCATGCAGCGGTCATTATCGACTTTGAAGGCCGCAGCAGTATTTTGTTTTGAACTGAAAGTGCCGTGGCTGCTTCCATTTCATCGCGTAAGGGAGTTGAAGAAATGCACTCCCCTGTATTAGCAAACCATCCATTTTTGTTCAGATGGAGCTGGGTATTGTCTTGGTTTACCATATCAATGGAATCAAGCTCAATGTGAGAGCCTTCCATATTTACAATTAAAACAGATACAACAAGACCATACCTAGCGTTTTTTCTATACCACGCTTCTCGCTTTTCTACATCGTCTAAATGATTAATGCCGGGGCACTTTGCAGATTGCTTGGCATACCAACTCCCATTATGGGTATCTGTTTTTAGCGGGGATGGATTGTTTGAGTTGCCATTGCTAATCATATATCGAGCAATAGCTTTCACGTGATAAGGAAGCCCGCCCATTCGACGCTTGAGCAGCGATAGGTTTTTTATCTCGCTATGAGCTAGAGAGACGATTTCTCTTTCATACAGAGCAGTACATATTTCATTGAATTGAGGGTGGCTTCCGCCGAGTTCACCAGCTTCACTGAAAAAGCCAACTTGGGAGTTGGGTATAGAGTGGGAAAGTTTGTCGCCTGAAGCCATCGGGATTATCAAATACCTGTCTAAAGTCTTTTAACCCTAGCAAGATTAGGCGCTTGTTGCTACATGGTTTCATTAAACAAGGCGAAAAATAGACACAAAAAAGCCGCTGTATAAAGCGGCTTTTAATCATTGTCTCAGGCGTAAATTATTGACCTTTGATTTCGCTACGGCCTTTGTAAGTTGCAGCGTCACCTAGTGCTTCTTCAATACGAAGTAATTGGTTGTACTTAGCAACGCGGTCAGAACGGCATAGTGAACCCGTCTTGATTTGGCCCGCCGCTGTACCTACTGCTAGGTCGGCAATAGTGGCGTCTTCAGTTTCACCAGAACGGTGAGAGATAACTGCCGTAAAGCCCGCATCTTTTGCCATTTTAATAGCGTTGAGGGTTTCAGTCAGTGAACCGATTTGGTTGAACTTGATAAGGATTGAGTTACCAATACCGTTATCAATACCGCGCTTAAGAATTTTAGTGTTAGTTACAAACAAGTCGTCACCAACTAGCTGTACTTTGTCACCAATCTTCTTAGTTAGGCTTGCCCAGCCGTCCCAGTCGCTCTCGTCTAGGCCGTCTTCAATAGATACAATTGGGTACTGTGAAGAAAGGTCAGCAAGGTAGTCGCCAAACGCTTCTGAATCGAAGCTCTTGTCTTCACCAGATAGTACATATTTGCCTTCTTTATAGAATTCAGACGCCGCGCAGTCTAGTGCAAGGGTGATGTCTTCATTCATTTTATAGCCAGCGTTTTCAACGGCTTCTACGATTACTGCAAGCGCTTCAGCGTTTGAGCTAAGGTTAGGGGCAAAACCACCTTCGTCACCAACTGCTGTGTTAAGACCTTTAGCAGACAGTACTTTCTTAAGAGCGTGGAAGATTTCAGCACCCATACGTAGTGCTTCTTTAAAGCTCTTCGCGCCAACTGGCTGTACCATGAACTCTTGAATGTCTACGTTGTTGTCAGCGTGCTCACCACCGTTGATGATGTTCATCATAGGTACTGGCATAGAGTATTGGCCAGATGTACCGTTTAGGTCTGCAATGTGCTGGTAAAGCGCTACGCCTTTTTCCGCCGCAGCCGCTTTAGCTACAGCAAGAGAAACTGCAAGAATTGCGTTCGCACCAAGGGTTTCTTTGTTTTCTGTGCCATCAAGGTCAATCATGATGCCGTCGATATCAGCTTGCGCTAGTGCGTCTTTGCCGATAAGCGCTGGCGCGATGGTATCGTTAACTGCTGCAACTGCCTTTGTTACACCTTTACCTAGGTAACGAGACTTGTCGCCGTCGCGTAGCTCTAGTGCTTCGCGGCTACCAGTAGATGCACCAGATGGTGCTGCAGCACGGCCCATTACGCCTGATTCTAAGTATACATCTGCTTCTACGGTAGGGTTTCCGCGTGAATCTAAGATTTCGCGTCCGATAATGCGACTAATTTTCGCCATGTTTTTTCCTCAACAATTGAATGGGGTGCAACGGGAGAGAGCACCCCTTTTATTAGAAATTAGTGATTTTCTTTCTGGTATTTTCCTGCCGCAGCAACGAAACCAGTGAATAATGGGTGTCCATCCCGAGGAGTTGATGTGAACTCAGGGTGGAATTGGCCCGCAATGAACCAAGGATGATCAGGGATTTCCACCACTTCTACAAGTCGCTTGTCAGTGGACAAACCACTTACTTTCAATCCTGCAGCTTCAATTTGGTCACGCAGATTGTTGTTCACTTCGTAACGGTGACGGTGACGCTCATAAATTTCGGCATTACCATACATCTCATGAACTTTTGTACCTTCAATAAGGTGACATAGCTGACTACCTAGACGCATGGTACCGCCAAGATCTGAGTTTTCTGTGCGAGTTTCAGTTGTTCCTGCAGCATCTAACCACTCAGTGATAAGGCCGACTACAGGGTAAGGGGTTTCAGAGTCAAACTCTGTGCTATTCGCGTTTTCCATACCCGCAACATTACGAGCGAATTCGATAAGTGCTACCTGCATACCTAAGCAAATGCCAAGATAAGGAACTTTGTTTTCACGAGCATAACGCGCAGCAGCAATTTTGCCTTCTATACCGCGCTCACCAAAGCCACCAGGTACTAAGATAGCATCAAGTTGTTCTAGAATTTGGGTACCTTTGCTTTCCACGTCTTGTGAGTCAATGTGGTGGATGTTCACAGTTAGACGGTTTTTAAGACCAGCATGCTTAAGCGCTTCATTAACAGACTTATAAGCGTCAGGTAATTCAACATACTTGCCTACCATGCCAATGTTAACTTCTGCAGTAGGGTTTGATTCTGCGTAAAGTACTTGTTCCCACTCAGATAAGTCGGCTTCTTCACACTCAAGACCGAAGCGGTCTACAACTAACTGATCCATGCCTTGTGCTTTAAGTGCAGCAGGGATGCGGTAAATGCTGTCTACGTCTTTCAAAGAAATAACGGCTTTGTCAGCAACGTTTGTGAATAGGGCGATTTTCGAGCGCTCACTAGCCGGCAATGCACCTACTGAACGACAAACGAGAATGTCTGGTTGAATACCAATAGAGCGAAGCTCTTTTACCGAGTGCTGCGTAGGCTTAGTTTTTACTTCACCTGATGCTGGCATATAAGGTACTAGCGTTAAGTGCATGAACATAGCGCGTTCACGGCCTACTTCGGTACCTAGTTGACGAATAGCTTCTAAGAAAGGTTGTGACTCGATGTCACCTACGGTTCCGCCCACTTCAACAATAGCTACATCATGACCTTCAGCACCTTCAATTACGCGGCGCTTAATTTCATTGGTGATATGAGGGATAACCTGAATAGTTGCACCAAGGTAATCACCGCGACGCTCGCGCTTTAACACTTCTTCATATACACGGCCGGTAGTGAAGTTGTTGCGCTTAGTCATGCGGGTGCGAATAAAACGCTCATAGTGACCAAGATCAAGGTCGGTCTCAGCGCCGTCATCGGTAACAAATACTTCACCATGCTGGATAGGGCTCATAGTGCCCGGGTCGACATTGATGTAAGGGTCGAGTTTTAACATGGTTACGGTGAGACCGCGAGCTTCCAGAATTGCGGCCAACGATGCTGCAGCAATACCTTTACCTAGCGATGAAACTACACCACCGGTGACGAAAATATAATTTGTCATGCGAAACCTAGAACGTTTGGGTTGTATGGTAAATATAGGCTGAGTTTAGAACAAAACCAGCTACACTTTGGACGGGGCGATAGTATACGCAAATTCATGTGGGCAGACAATCAATTTGCCCACATGATGCGCAATTTATACGCGCTTAAGCTTGCTTTAAGATTGGCTCAGGCGCTTAAGTGTGTAGATAAGGTCTAGCGCTTGGCGCGGTGATAGCTCATCGGGTGACAAGTTTTCAAGGGCTTCTACTACCGGGTGCGGCTTATCAGGGAACAGCATTTCAGCTTGGCCTTTGGTATTTGGTGTAGCTTTAACTGATGCGCTTGTTTTATTTACACCTTTTACCGAGCTCTTCGCTACAACAGCCTCATCGCTGGCTTTCTCTGATCCATCTTCCGTGCTGGTCATAAGGTGTGATGATTCCAACACCGCAAGCTTCTGTTGCGCCGCTTTTATTACCGCCTTAGGTACGCCTGCAAGTTGGGCAACTTGTAAACCAAAGCTTTTGCTCGCCGCGCCTTCTGATACGGTATGCATGAAGCGTATGGTATCTTCAAACTCCATCGCATCTAAGTGCACATTCACTACGCCGCTTTGCGTTTCTGGAAGTTCAGTAAGTTCGAAATAATGCGTGGCAAAAAGCGTATAAGCATTTAGCTGTTTTGCCAAATAACTCGCGCATGCCCACGCCAGAGACAATCCATCATAAGTACTGGTGCCACGGCCTATTTCATCCATTAATACCAGAGAGTTTTCTGTGGCATTGTTTAGAATGTTCGCCGTCTCTGTCATCTCAACCATAAAGGTAGAACGACCTGAGGCTAAGTCATCTGATGCGCCTATACGGGTAAAGATGCGATCAAGCTTTCCTATGTGGGCATTTTCTGCAGGTACAAAACTGCCAATACAGGCCAACAGGGCAATCAGCGCGGTTTGGCGCATATAGGTTGATTTACCGCCCATGTTCGGGCCAGTAATAATCAGCATGCGGCGCTCGGTATCTAGCTGAAGCGGGTTGGCAATGAAGGGGTCTTTCATTACATTCTCAACCACAGGGTGGCGACCGGCATCATAAGTAAGCGCACATTCTTGACTCAAATGAGGTCGATACCAATCAAGGGAGACTGCGCGTTCGGCAAAACAGCACAGCACATCTAATTTGGCTAGAGCCGCGGCAGTTTCAATTAAGTTGTTTAAGTGTGGCGCAAAGTTGTCGAATAAGGCTTCGTAAAGCTGCTTTTCAAGAGCAAGTGCAGCACCCTGACTGCTTAGCACTTTATCTTCGTGCTCTTTAAGTTCTGGCGTTATATAACGTTCAGTGTTTTTAAGGGTTTGTCTTCGAATATATTCAGCAGGCGCTAATGCACTGTTGGCCCGGCTAATTTCAATAAAGAACCCGTGAACTTTGTTATAGCCCACTTTTAGCGTAGAAATGCCGGTGCGCTCGCGCTCACGTTGTTCCATAGCGTCTAAGTAGTCGGTAGCTCCTTGTGATAGCTTACGCAATTCATCAAGTTCGGCGTTGTAGCCCTCGGCAATCACGCCGCCATCGCGTATTACCACTGGCGGGTTATCAATAATGGCATCATTTAACAGGGCTTGAAGCTCAGGGTAAGTGCCAATGGTTTCGCTAATACTTCTGATTTGGCCTGTGTCGAACCGCGCTAAGGCATCTTGTAAGTCAGGCAGCGCATTAAACGCATTTTTTAGGCGAGCAAAGTCCCGTGGCCGCGCTGAACGAAGGGCTAAGCGCGCCATAATACGTTCTATATCACCAATGTGCTTTAACGCGGTGCGAATATCTTCAGGGTCATCATTAATAAACGTTTCAACAGCATCTAAGCGGCTGTGCAGTTCATGCTGATCAGTTAAAGGCGAGTGAATAACACGCTGTAGCATACGACTACCCATGGCCGTAGTGGTGGTATCCATCACGCTAAACAGCGTATTTTCCTGTCCGCCCGACAAATTATGGGTAAGTTCTAGGTTTCTGCGGGTGGCAGCATCAAGCTGAACGCGGCTGTCTTGCTGTTCGGTCTGAATGCGGCGAATGTGAGGCAGAGCAGTACGCTGGGTATCCTTTACATATTGTAAAACGCAGCCCGCCGCACCTAAGCCTTTAGTGACGCCTTTTATTCCAAAGCCATCTAATGTTTTGGTTTCAAACTGTGCGTTTAATTGCTCTGTGGCGGTATCAATGTCGAATTCCCATTCAGGACGGCGTCTAAGTCCTTTGCGGTTTTCAACCAATGCTAAGCTTTCAAATCCTTCAGGATAGAGTAGTTCAGCTGGGTTAATGCGCTGAATTTCAGCAAGTAGGCTTTCATCGCTGTCACATTCAAACACAACAAAACGACCGCTTGTAACATCTAGGGTTGCCAGCCCATAGTGCATACTGTGACCACAAACGGCGGCCAGAATATTGTCGCGACGTTCTTCTAACAGCGCTTCGTCGGTGACTGTACCGGGCGTAACAATGCGTTGTACTGCGCGTTCAACAGGGCCTTTACTGGTGGCTGGGTCGCCTACCTGTTCACAAATGGCTACTGACTCGCCCATTTTCACTAAGCGTGACAGATAGCTTTCTACCGCATGATAAGGCACACCAGCCATAGGAATAGGTTCACCACCAGATTTTCCTCTGGCTGTTAATGAAATATCCAGTAATTCAGCAGCTTTTTTTGCATCGTCGTAAAACAACTCATAAAAGTCGCCCATGCGATAAAACAGTAAAATATTCGGATGCTGCGCCTTAATAGTCAGGTATTGGCGCATCATAGGAGTATGTGATTCCAAAAATGCCTCTGCGAATTTGTTGCTGGGTTTAATGCCTGTTGAGGGGAATAAATGATAAACTCACGCCCACTAAGATCAAGCGAAGATCTGATAAAGCACAACAGGTGTAATTAGGTATATCCAAATGAGCACAACATTTTCAACTGATTCGACAGCAAACGCCACCCCTTTAACGCTTGATAGTGCATTATCTGCGCAAGTTCAGGTGTTAGGCGACGCACTAAGGGAAAAAGGTTGGACTGTATCAAGCGCTGAGTCGTGTACAGGCGGAGGAGTCGCTTTTGCTTTTACCAGTGTGGCTGGCAGCTCTGATTGGTTTAACCAATCCTGGGTGACGTACTCAAACGACGCAAAGCAAAGCATACTGGGCGTAACAGAGCAGACGCTAAAAGAGTACGGCGCGGTGTCGAAGCAAACGGTAATTGAAATGGCAGACGGCGTGCGCTGTAATAGCGGAGCGCAACTTGTTGTAACGGTTAGTGGCATTGCCGGTCCTGGCGGTGGTAGCGACGCAAAACCGGTGGGCACTGTGTGGTTTGGCTTTTTGTGTGGGGAGCACGAAGCGCAAATTAAACAGGTGTTTAGCGGCAATCGCGACGAAGTACGTCAACACGCTATTAGCTTTGCGATTACTCACTTAGTTAAAATGTTGAGTGAAAATTAAAAACACTGGTTGAAACTGTATGCTTGTACAGTATAGAATATGATCATTATTTGGTAGTTTTATACAAGATATGGAAAACGCCAATACAGAATTTAACCGCAAATCCTAGAGGATACATACGTGGACGATAACAAATCAAAAGCTTTAACCGCCGCAGTTGGCCAAATTGAAAAGCAATTTGGTAAAGGCGCTATCATGCGTTTAGGCGATAACCAAGCCATGGATATTGAAGCGATTTCTACTGGCTCACTTACCATTGATATCGCTCTAGGTATAGGCGGTTTGCCATGTGGACGTGTTGTTGAAATCTACGGGCCAGAATCATCAGGTAAAACCACGCTAACACTTCAAGTTATTGCTGAAGCGCAGCGCAAGGGTAAAACCTGTGCTTTCGTTGATGCTGAACACGCACTAGACCCGGTATATGCTGAAAAACTTGGCGTAAACATCGACGAACTATTGGTATCTCAGCCCGATACTGGTGAGCAAGCGCTAGAAATTTGCGACATGCTTGTACGTTCAGGTGCGGTAGATGTTGTTATTGTTGACTCGGTAGCGGCGCTTACACCTAAAGCAGAAATTGAAGGTGACATGGGTGATTCTCACGTCGGTCTTCAGGCGCGTCTAATGTCGCAAGCGTTGCGTAAGCTTACTGCAAACATCAAGCGTTCAAATACACTGTGTATCTTCATTAACCAAATTCGTATGAAGATTGGTGTTATGTTTGGTAACCCAGAAACTACAACCGGTGGTAACGCGCTTAAGTTCTACTCTTCTGTTCGTCTAGACATTCGCCGTATTGGTGCGGTTAAAGAAGGCGACGAGGTAGTCGGTAACGAAACTCGCGTTAAGGTAGTGAAGAACAAAGTTGCACCTCCGTTTAAGCAAGCTGAATTTATGATCCGCTACGGCGAAGGTATCAGCAAAGAAGCTGAGCTTATCGACCTTGGTGTTAAGCAAAAGCTAGTTGATAAAGCGGGTGCTTGGTATAGCTACAAGGGTGACCGCATTGGTCAAGGTAAAGCGAACGTAATGAAGTTCTTGAAAGAGAACCCTGAGATCGCAAACGAGATTGAAACCAAGATCCGCCAAGAACTTTTGCTTTCTAAAACAATGAAAGTAGAGGAAGCGGTACCTCAGCAAGAAGACGATGTGCTTCCTGAGTAAAATTAGCGCTTAACCGCATATTAAAAACCCACCGCTAGGTGGGTTTTTTTATGGCTTCATCAAAGGGTATATTAAGAAATATTTACTAACACTTAATGCAAGGCTGAAACTTGTACAACAAATAAAAACAAGGAATGCTGTAATAAATATTTGTAAGTACAGACTACTAGGATGCAATGGCCACTACTGCCAAAGCTGGTTAGTACGCTAAAACAATTTTAAACAAATAGAACGGCATAATTTGCGGCTACAGCAAAGCAAGCCTACAACAAGAATGAACGGTGCTACTGTTCACACGTGAGAAGAGGGAAGGGAAATGATTGAAATATCAGGCCTTGCTAAGCGTTTTGAGGTGGAGAACCCGAAAAAGCTTAGTGAACAGGAAAAAAAGGACCCGCGATTAAAAGGACGCTATTTCCAGTCGGTAAGGGATGTGTCGTTTACTTGCGAAAAAGGACAGGTACTTGGGCTGTTAGGGCCAAATGGAGCTGGCAAAACAACCACACTTCGCATGCTTTCAACAGCACTAAAGCCTGATAGCGGAAAAGTTATCATTGGTGGTGAGGATGTGCTTTCTAACCCTAATATTGCCCGTAAAAAAATTGGCTTTTTATCTAGCTCAACGGGCCTTTATGGTCGTTTGAGTGGCCGAGAGAATATTAGCTACTTCGGTGAGTTGCACGGTATTCCAAAAAATGTGATTAACGCGCGTATTGAAGAGTTAGCTGATTTACTCGATATGCAAACCTTCCTTGATAGACGTGCCGAGAATTTCTCATCAGGGATGAAGCAAAAAGTTTCTATTGCTCGCGCTGTTATACACGAGCCTGAACTAGTGGTGCTTGATGAGCCTACTACCGGCCTTGATATTATGGCAACGAGTACCGTGATGGAATTTATTCAGCGCCTTAAAGATAAAGGTACCCCGGTTATTTTCTCTACTCACCACCTTGATGAGGTGCAAACCCTTTGCGACAAGGTGACCGTGATTAACCAAGGTGAAACGGTATTTAACGATTCGCTAGCTGCCTTTAGCGCTTTGTCTGGTAATGACGGGGCTGGCGGGCAAATGCATAAGAGCTTCCTAAAAACACTATCAATGGATTCTGAGGAGATGGGTAATGTGGTTAATCTTTAAAAAGGAATTCAAAGAACTATTACGGGATAAGAAAACCATCATATTCATGATTGGTCTACCGCTTTTATTATTCCCAGCTATTTTCGGTGTCGCGTTCTTTTTCATGAGTTCAGCGGCGGATAAAGCGGAAAATAAAATACTGAAATACGCGATAGTGGGTGAAGCTTACGCGCCAGCAATTGTTCAGTCTTTTAACGACGCATCAGATAAATTCGAATCGGTTGCGATTGGCGATGAGACTGACTACGCTAAACTCATCAAAAACGAAACATTAGATTTTGTTTTGGTTATTCCCGAAACCTTTGATAGCGATGTTTTGCGTTCAGGTCAGCATAACATTGAGCTTTATCTCAACGATGCTGGTCTAAATAAGGTGATGGGGCGCGTATCCGACATCATTGATGAATACACCGATGCATTCCAACAAACCGCTTTTGCGCAGCTTAATCTAGATGAAACTCAGCAAGAGGCCTTGCTAAAGCCAATCAAGATAGAAAAGCAAAATGTCGCCGACGATCGCGAAGTGTGGGGTGAACGCTTAGGCGGTATGCTGCCATATTTCATCTTCATCTTGTGCCTTCAAGGCGCTATGGCCCCAGCGGCTGACTTAGGTGCCGGTGAGAAAGAGCGGGGTACATTAGAAACACTACTTATATCGCCGATGGACCGTCATAAGCTGGTACTGGGTAAATTCTTTACTATCGCTACTGCGGGGATAATTACTGCGCTTATTACGGTTTCTTCCATGGCTATATGGGGACTGGTGTTATCGCAAGGCATGGCCGTTGAGTTTGTGGTTAAGATCATGTCGATGATTGGTCTTGTGGACTTCCTGCTGATCTTTCTAATGTTGGTGCCAGTGGTGGCAGTTTTCGCCGCTATTCTACTATCACTTTCAATTTATGCTCGCTCGTTTAAAGAGGCGCAAAGCTACATGGGGTCGTTAATTATGGTGGTTATTTTCCCTGTAATTATAGCCATGATGCCGGGTGTAGAGCTTAAAGGCGGCTGGGTTTGGGTACCGCTGACTAACGTTGCCCTAGCGATGAAAGAGCTGTTCAAAGGTACCATGGACTACTTTGCACTCTTTGGCATATTCACGTCTACCGCAGTTATTGCAACCGGACTGATTTTCTTCTGTATCCATTGGTTTAACAAGGAAAAGGTCCTGTTTAGATAACAAAACTGCTTACCTAGCACCATGTGGATGTTTAGCATCTTTGTAATAAGCCTGCTAAAAGTGGGCTTATTCTTTGTGGCATCAAGGTTTTTTACAAGGTGGACAATTTAACACTCGAAGTGCAGGTTCAATACGCTTTAGTTTTGTGTTTACTACACTTCAAAGTCGATACGCTTGATAATTCCCTCCCAACCAGGAGGGATTTTTCCTTGAAGGACATAAGAATAGGCCAGCAACTCGGCAATTACATAATACAGCGATTCAGGGATATCTTGCCCCACATCAAGGGTAGCAAGGACTTCGCTTAAGTATGGGTCTTCGTGAATTAATATCCCGGTTTCTTCAGCCATGGCTATGATGGCTTCCGCCAAATCTCCATAGCCTTTCGCAACCACTTTAGGTGCGTTTTTCTTATCGCCGCCGTCATATTTTAGGCCGATGGCGCGTTTTGTCTTTTGCGAATCAGTCATAAACGCTTTATCTAAACCCTAGTTTCAAAGATTTGATGAGGACGCGAATTTAATGTGTTCGGAATGTGGCCTCGCTGGTAGCTGGTGTTTTCAACAACCAGGCCGAGCGAAGTAAGACGTTTTTGCAAATAGGGTAGGGTATCGCCAATGCGCCTAAGTACTTCATCGTTGGATGCATATAAGTCTAACGTAATGGTGCTTTTATCAATTTTTGATTTTGCCAACACTTGTCCGCTGTCACCAATGTCCAGCTTCATCGTGATATTCCAAAGAGAACGTTGGCCTGCTTGTGCGTGCTTATTGTCTTGGCCACCCAGCTCTCGTTTTATCAAGAGTTCTGGTGGACTTTGATGTTGTGAAAGTGATGGCAATATATAATAGAAACTATCTTGCCCTTGAATACGGCTATCTACATTAGCAATTTTGTTTTGCTGGTGGCTACTTAGCAGCGTTTTAAGTTGAGAAAGCAGCTGTTGTCTGCCGTCTAACTGGTTCATGTCTTGGCTAACGCGACTTGGTTGAGTCGTTACCCCCATATTCGCTAACGTTTTTGAAACGATAGAGTCAGGCGCATCTATTTGCGTTTTTAAGCCAGGCTGACGCTGCATGGCACGCCCCGCTAGTGCTAATTGAACTAAGGCGACCAGCCCTTGAACGAAGCTGGAAGCGTTTACGGGTGAGGTTAAGTTTATTGGTGTGGTAACCAGCGCCTGTGAGGATATAAGCTGCTGCAAGCGTTGCGACAATCCTTGCTCGTTCATATCGGGCGCTAGTTTTTTCGCGCCGTTTTTTACATCGCCGACAGCGCCTACGTTCTCACCAGTTACACTTTCGTTTGTTTTTGAGCCGGTTAGACTGGTGGGGCTATCTGAAACCACTGGTGGTATCTCTGCGCCTTTACCTTGTGTAGCCGCTAGTTGCGCAGCAATATTACTCAGTAAGCTATTCGATAAACCTTTGGCCTGTGTGCTTAATGCTTGTGCGAGAGAGGCAAATGACACAAGAGAAGGCTTACTTCCACTGCCTTTTCCTTGCGTGCCAATAGTCTCGGGTGACATGGTATCTTTTCCGTCAGTCAGAGACGCTTTTGCCGTTGCTAGCAGTTGTTCACTGGAAGGCTTAGGCGGGCCGATAAACGCTCCATTAGATATTTTGAGTTGCGAAGGTTTCGCGTTGAGTGCATCAAGACCTTTTAGGTGCTGCAAAATTTTATCAAAATGCTGGGCTCCATGTGCTTGAGAAGCGCCGCTGCCGGGCGGTAACTTTCCATTCTCAACAATAGCAACGAGTTGGCTTAATGCTTGGCTGGTACTGCCTGTTTGGCTCAATAATACCCGAGAAAGTGTACTAATTGCGTTGTGTACATCCGTTCCTTTAAGCGATGTGGGAGCCGCTGCTTTTAGGTTTGTAATGGATGAAGAGGCTTCGAGCGAGCTATTTCCCGTGACGGCATCGAGCCCTTTCGCCGTCACTTTTGGTAATTGTGTAAGGTTAAGTTTATTTACCTGCTCCAGATTCAAAGTTGGAGCCGAAAGGGAAGGGGCCTTGCTCTGCGGTAAACTTATTTGTAATAACGCGCTTTGTTGCGCAGTGCGAATCGAGAGTTTGCTACCCGTTAAGGTTAAAGCAGAAAGCACTTTTAACGCGTTAGTGTCAGCATCAGAACCTTTTAACATCGCGTTAAGTTGTGGCGGGTTACTCAAGTTATGCTCAACAGCAACGCCGCCTTGCTTAAGAGCACTGGAAATTAGCTGTTGCTGTAAGTTGGTACTTACATTTTTATGGGTTATAGCGGCGAAATTATTGTGGTTGGCTCTTGGGGCAGCGCTTCCATTGGAAAAACCTTGAGAGATTTGCAAAGCGATTCCACCGCTGCTTGCTCGGCTTAGTCCTATAACGACCTGCTGGCCGACCAGCTTTTGAAGCGCTGCTTTCGCCGTGCTATCCAGCTTTTCAGTGTTTATGTCTGTAAGGGGAACATCCACGTTTTTAGCCGTGGTGAGAATGAGCTGCCCGAAGCTTTTATTTTTTGTAGAAATAGACAGCTGACCCTTAAGCGTAACGGCGGCGTTATTTGCAGCAAGCGCTTGTGCCACGGCTTTCAGTAATTCAGCTTTATCGGGCGCTGACAATGACGCGCCTTGTTGAAACAAACTTGTAGAAAGGAGTATTGCAGACTGAGCGCTTAACTGACTCTGAGAAGCATTTTGAACACTTTTCGTTTCTGGGTTTGAGATCTGGTCTGAAGTTTGGGGCAGAAGAGCAATTTGCGCATTATGAATAGCGTGTTTGGAGAGTTTAGCGCTAACTTCTGCGGGTAAGGCAACGTGCAATACTTGGGCGACCGACGGCGCTAAATTTGACGATCCATTACTCGATGTCATCGTTATCGATAGCACTCGTTCAGGCAAGCGTTCAACTATCACTTTCGCCGCATTGTCTAAAACGGTAGCCTGCGAAAGCGCAGCGTTGGCAATCAGAGGCGTTGCTCCTCGACTCGATCCTTGAGTAGCGGCATCTGTAGACGATAAAGCGGCCGAGACAGGCGACGTCGGGCCAGTTGTTTGATTTAGAGCGGCTGCCAATAGAGATGATAGTGGTGTTGTCATAATTGAGATATCGGCAATGTCGCGCTTTTCCTTACTTATTTGAGTATAGCAAAGCTCTGTTTGGCAGTTTCGTTATTGACCAGTTGATAAGATGAAGCAAAAGAATTCATCCTTTAGGCGGAGGGATAACACTTACTCACGACGGATGGCTCTCAGGAAAAATACCTTTGTCATTGAAGTAAATCATATTTAATTGGAATTCGCGACTGCGAAAAAGCGTTCATGTGGTAGACTAGCGCCATTTTTTAGAACCTCTTTTTAAGGTTGGAGTAGCCAGGTAGTGTTAGAGGCGCGCGGATTAACCTGCAGCAAACGAGACAGAACCCTTTTTGAAGGGCTTTCACTGGTTGTCGAACCCGGTGAGTTGCTGTATTTACGCGGTCCTAACGGTGCAGGGAAAACCAGCTTGCTGCGCATTTTAACAGGACTGAGTTCACCTGATTCAGGTGCAGTATTGTACAACGGCATGGACATTTCAGCGGACAAGACAGGTTATTACCAAGACCTTTTTTATCTTGGCCATAAAAGCGGAACTAACGGCAGTCTCTCTGCCCTAGACAATCTATCGTTCTGGCTAGCTCAACATAATGTATCGGTGCCTGTTAACACGATTTTTGATGTATTAGAGAAAGTGGGATTAGTTGGACTTGAAGATGTACCCGTAAGGTATTTATCGGCCGGTCAACAGCGTCGTGTGGCGCTATCGAGACTGTGGCTAAAGCCAGCAAAGGTGTGGATACTGGACGAACCGTTTACAGCGCTTGATGTAAAAGGGGTTCACATGCTTGAAAAAAGTATGAAAGAGCACGTTGGTCGCGGTGGTCTCATCATTACTACTTCGCATCAACACCTATCAGAAACTGCAGGGGAAAACCGTGTATTCGATTTGGAGTACCGTTTTTAATGTCACTTTACCAAGGAATTTTTAAGCGCGACATGCAGGTTGCGTTCAAGCAAAAAGCAGAATTAGTGCAACCTCTGATGTTTTTGCTTATGGTGGTGACCTTATTTCCCTTAGGCGTTAGTCCGTCTCCCGACACCCTTCAACGCATTGGACCAGGGGTAATATGGATTGCGGCAATTTTGTCATCGCTCATGGCGATGGAAAGGCTGTTTCGCGATGATTTTCAAGACGGGTCGCTAGAGCAGTACATGTTATCTGGTATGCCATTACCAGCGGTGAGTGCGGTAAAAGTGGCTGCCCATTGGCTGGTTAGCTTTGTACCATTATTGCTGTTGTCTCCGCTACTCGCCATGTTTTTGAATTTAACGGTCGATATGTATATCGCCCTTGTTTTAACCTTGATATTGGGGACGCCGTTACTTTCCTTAATTGGTGCCATTGCAGTAGGGCTTACCGTTGGATTGCAAAAAGGTGGAGTGCTGTTGGCACTGCTACTTATCCCTGTCTTTATTCCGTTACTGATATTTGCCACGTCGGCTGTGGATTCTGCCGCACTGCAATTACCTTATCATGCGCAACTTGCTATTATTGCCGCCATGCTTTTATTGGCTGCGGCATTGGCACCGTTTGCCATCGCATATTCTTTAAAAGTGAGTCAAAACTAATGTGGAAGTGGTTACATCCCTACGCAAAAACAGAGCGAGCCTATCAGCTTTGTTTAACTTTACAGCCTTGGTTTTGGGTTGGCGCTCTAGCGTGTTTAAGCGTAGGCACCGTGTGGGGGCTGGCCTTTGCGCCTCAAGATTATCAGCAGGGCGATTCATTTAGAATCATCTATATCCATGTACCTAGCGCCATTTTGTCTATGGGCACCTATGTGGCCATGGCGATTGCGGCCTTGGTGGGTATGGTTTGGCAGTGGCGCACCGCTTATATGAGCATGATTGCTATGGCGCCTATCGGCGCAGTAATGACGTTTATTGCTTTGTTCACCGGCGCCGCTTGGGGTAAGCCAATGTGGGGCGCTTGGTGGGTGTGGGACGCACGCCTAACTTCAGAGCTTATTCTGCTTTTCTTGTACATAGGTGTGATTGCGCTCTATGGTGCGTTTGAAGATAAGCAACAGGCGGGCAAAGCCGCAGGCGTAATGGCGCTTGTAGGTGTAGTAAATATCCCCATTATTCACTACTCGGTAGAGTGGTGGAATACGTTGCATCAAGGGGCGACTATCAGTAAATTCGACAACCCTTCGATTGCCCCTGAAATGCTGTGGCCGTTGTTAATTAACCTGCTGGGCTTCGCTTTTTTTATTGGGGCTGTGACCACTGTACGATTACGTAATGAGATTGTGCTTAGAGAAATGCACCGACCTTGGGTACAAGCGCTAGCAATGAATAAAGCATTAAATCAACAACCTGGTGATGCGGCTACTGCTAGTTTAAAAGAGGGCAGTTAAGATGCAGTTTGAATCCTTTGCCGATTTTTTAAATATGGGAGGCTATGCATTTTATGTATGGCTTTCGTTTGGCGTTACGTTCTTAGCAATGGGCATTATCGCTATTCAGAGTTTTAGTAAACATCGCGACCTTTTAAAGCAGGTAGTGGTGGAAAAAGAACGCAAAGCGCGTATTAAAAAAGCGCGACAGCAACAGCAAGACAACACCTAAGTGTTAATGTGAAAAGTGAACTTAGCATTCATTTGCGTTTTTATTGTTTATTAGTTTTTTCGAAGTGAGAGTTGCATGAACCCGAGACGAAAGCAGCGACTAGCCGTAGTGGGAATTATCGGTTTTTTAATAGTAAGTGCAATTGGATTGATGCTTTACGCGCTTAACGACAGTATTGACCTTTTCTATACGCCAAGCGAAATCATTGAAGGTAAAAACGGCCAGAAACCGCAGGTTGGCCAGCGTCTTCGTATAGGCGGTATGGTGGTACCTGGCAGTGTGAAAAGGGATCAAGAAAGCTTAGCGGTGAGCTTTGACCTTATCGATACTGGCCCAACGGTGACTGTGACTTACACCGGCATCCTTCCTGATTTATTCCGCGAAGGCCAAGGCATTGTAGCAACCGGAGTGCTCACTGGTGCAAGCAGCATTAAAGCGCAGGAAGTACTAGCGAAGCACGATGAAGAGTACATGCCGCCTGAGCTAGCTGAAAAAATGAAAGGCATTAAGCACGTTAAACCTGAAAATATGCCTTCCTACGAGTCGACTACCGGCAGCGGAGGCAAGTAAATAATGGTGCCAGAGATTGGAAATATTGCGCTGACGCTTGCGCTAGTGCTCTCTATATTATTGGCCGTTTATCCGCTATGGGGGGCTCACCGTCAGCACGAAGCGTTAATGGCAACCGCCAAACCACTGGCAATCGGCTTATTTACCTTCACGCTTATCGCCTATGTATGCTTAACCTATGCCTTTGTGACTGACGATTTCAGTGTGGCCTATGTTGCACAGCACTCAAATAGTCGACTTCCCATTTATTATAAAATTACCGCTGTGTGGGGCGGCCACGAAGGCTCATTTCTGCTGTGGGTGCTGATGCTTTCTATATGGACAGTAGCAGTGGCGATATTCAGCAAGGGTATTCCTCTTGCTATGGTCGCACGGGTGCTGTCGGTATTGGGAATGGTGGGCATCGGTTTTTACTTATTCATGCTGCTTACCTCAAACCCGTTTAACAGCATGCTGCCATTTTTCCCGGTCGATGGGCGAGATCTTAATCCGCTGCTGCAAGATTTTGGCATGATCATTCACCCGCCTATGCTTTATATGGGTTATGTTGGCTTTTCTGTCGCGTTTGCTTTTGCAATTTCAGCATTAATTTCAGGCCAGCTAGACTCAACGTGGGCACGCTGGTCAAGGCCCTGGGTCATTTCTGCCTGGGCGTTTCTTACCGTGGGTATTGCGCTGGGTAGCTGGTGGGCGTATTACGAACTTGGCTGGGGTGGCTGGTGGTTCTGGGATCCAGTAGAAAACGCCTCTTTCATGCCTTGGTTGGTCGGTACTGCGCTAATGCACTCGCTAGCTGTAACCGAAAAGCGAAAGGCGTTTAAGTCGTGGACCGTACTGCTGGCTATTGCCGCATTTAGTTTGAGTTTACTTGGCACCTTCTTAGTACGTTCAGGGGTGATTGTTTCGGTACACTCGTTTGCAAGCGATCCTACCCGAGGCTTATTTATACTGGGAATATTGATTGTACTTAGTGGCTTCGGCTTGCTGCTTTACGCTATGCGTGCTGCTTCACTTAAAAGCCCAGGCCGCTATCAAGCGTTTTCCCGTGAAGTGTTGTTAATGGGGAATAATGTCTTCTTGTGCGCAGCAACACTGGTTGTGTTGTTGGGTACCCTACTGCCACTCGTACACAAAGAGTTAGGCCTAGGCAGTATTTCGGTAGGCGCTCCGTTCTTCAATCAAATGTTCACGTTATTGATTGTGCCATTCGTACTAATGCTAGGTCTTGGCCCGCTTACGCGCTGGAAACAGCAAAAAGCCAGGGAATTACAAAAACAGCTATTAATCGCTGGCGGTATTGCGCTAAGTGCAGGTGTGTTAGTGAACTTTGCCTATGATGAACCAACCTATATGGGCGTTTTAGGTATGGTGTTAGTGTTTTGGATCCTAGTCACTACGGTGCAAGAGGTGATGCAGCGTCTATCGGCAATGCCATCAAGTAACAGTGACGATGCTTTGGTACTAGCTAAACTTCGCAAGCTTACGCCAAGTCACTGGGGAATGGTGCTGGGCCATGTTGGCTTCGCCATTTGCATTATCGGTATTACCCTTGTTTCAAACTACGAAATGGAGCGCGATGTTCGCATGGACACTGGCGATACCGTTTCTCTTGGCGGCTATGACTTTAGCTTTAGGGATGTCGTCAAAGTTCAAGGTCCGAACTATGAGGCGGACAAAGGCGTATTCGACGTTTATCAAAACGGTGAATTAATCGCGCACCTAGAGCCTGAGAAACGTTTGTATATCGTACAGCGTATGCCGATGACTGAGGCCGCTATTCACTCAAATCTCGCAAGGGATTTGTTTATCGCTATGGGTGAGCCTTTGGACAATGGTGCATGGGCCATCCGTATTTACATTAAACCGTTTGTTATCTGGCTATGGGCTGGCGCGGTAGTAATGGCGATAGGCGGTATCTTTTCTATTAGCGACAAACGTTACCGCATGGCTAAGGTTAAGAAGATAAAACGTGTATTTGGTGGGAAAAGTGAGAACGACGCAGAGCAATCTCATGGTCAAGTATCCACTCCATCAAATACGTCAGTGAAAGGAGGCGCATAATGAAAAAAGCACCACTCGTTGCTATTCCGTTAGTATTGTTTTCTTTGCTGGTCATTTTTCTGTTTAAAGGGCTTTTTTCTGACCCCAGAGAGTTAGATTCTCAGGTTCAGGATAAGACGCTACCTGCATTCTCACTGCCAGACCTGATGAAACCAGAGGTGACCTATACACCTGAAGATTTAAAAGGCAAGGTAACCATATTAAATGTATGGGGTGTATGGTGCGTGACCTGCGCTGTTGAGATGCCGTACCTTACTCAGCTAAAGAACGAACAAAACGTCCACATTGTAGGATTGTATTTTGATCAGGACTTAGACCCAGACTTTGGCACAAAAACACTGAGCCGTGTTCAGCAAGAAGTTACCGACATGCTCAGCCGTTACGGTAACCCTTACGCGTATAATATTTTTGATGTCTATCGCGATACGTCGCTCGACCTTGGCGTAACAGGAGCGCCAGAACACTTTGTTATCGACGCTGAAGGCATTATTCGTATGCACCACATAGGCGATATTAACGAGCGTGTTTGGAACTCCAAAGTTGGCCCGCTATATAACAAGTTGGTGGCAGAAGCATCTGGCAAAACAGGCAATGGCAAAAAGGTAGATGTAGATGCAGTTATGGCCTCAGAGCCTACATTGTCGAACACGCTTAATGAAAAGAATAATCAGAGCTCCGCAAGTGCACAGGGAAGGGAATGATTATGTTATTAACTACCTCTCTCCACAGATTCGCAAACGCTAGAGCCATCGCGCTTAACGTTTTTGCACTGCTGTTTGTGTTTAGCGCTTTTTCAGTAAGTGCAGCTGAAGATAAGTTTTCTTTCGACACGCCAGCTCAGCGTGAAAGCTTTTTAAAACTTACCGCCGAATTACGTTGCCCTATGTGTCAAAACCAGAATATTGCTGATAGCGATGCCATGATTGCTCACGACATGCGCCGAAAAGTGTACGCGTTACTAAAGCAAGGCAAAACAGAGCAAGAAGTGATTGATTTTATGAAGTCACGCTATGGCGATTTTGTGCATTATCAACCGCCAGTTACAGCTGCGACTTTGTGGCTTTGGGCTGGCCCTGTTTTGTTTATTTTTATTGCCCTAATTGTGGTGATTCGCCGCAAATCGGTAACACCACCGGAAGATATGGCCGCTAAGTTAGCTAAAGCAGATGAAATGTTGGAGCGAGAGAAAGAATGAGTTGGTCTGAGTTTTATATTATTGTTTCAGGCTTAATTACGCTTGTTCTACTAATTGTCGCTTTCCCATGGCTGCGTAATAAAAATCACGCAAAACAAGACAGTTTAAGCAATACGCAAATTGTTAAGCAGCGTCTTGCGGAGCTTGACCGCGAAGTGCAAGAAGGGCTCATTAGTGAGCACGATAAGCGCCAAGCTGTTGATGAACTCAAGCTTGCGCTGGTAGATGAAAGCGCATTTCAATCTCATAAAACGGGTAATGCAAAACTTCCGCTCGCGATTGGCGCCGTGCTTGCGATAGCCTGTGGAGTGATTGTATATGCGCAGGTAAACCAAATGGATCGTGTTACCCAGGCAAGCCAAGCTATTGAAGCGCTGCCCGAATTGAGTCAACAGCTTGCCAGCGGTAATGCGAATAACCTGACCCAACAAGACATTGCTAGTCTTGCTCTTGCTATACGCCAGCGTTTGAGAGAAGAGCCCGAAGACGACACGGGATGGATGTATTTTGGCAGATTGATGCTGAGTATTGGTCAAGAAGTGCAGGCCATTGAAGCTATTGATAAAGCGGTGAGTTTGGCGCCGTCTAATTCAGCTAATCGCATTACGCTTGCTCAAGCCTTGATGACCACAGGGGATGTCAACAACTTGGAACGTGCGCAATCTATCTTGTTGGGCTTGCTAAACGACAATCCAGCGAATGATAATCTTGCGCTGATGATGGCGGTGGTCTCTGCTCAGCTTGGCGATCTTGAAAATACTCAGCGTTTTTATAAGCAAGTTGAAGGTAAGTTACCAGCAGATAGCGACATGGCGCAGCGTTTAGTTGCGCGTATAAAAGAGCTACAAGGGAATACCAGTGCAATGGCAGCGCTACAAAATACAGCTGCTGAAATTACTGATACATCAACAGCGCAAAATGCCAGTAGCGAAGCGAAAAATGCTAGTAGCGAAGCGCAAACCGGCTTTAATATTACGGTAAATTTATCTGACGACGCTAGCACTAAAGCGCCTAAAGATGGTTTCTTGATAGTGTTCGCTCAAGATGCGAACTCTAACAACAAAATGCCTGCTGCTGTGGTTAAACTGCCGATAGATGACTTCCCCGTATCCGTTACTCTAACCACAGAGAACGCAATGATGCCACAATTCACGCTGGCCACACTTTCTGATGTGATGGTTACCGCAAGACTATCCAAAGATGGTAATGTGGCAGTTTCAAAAGGCGAATGGCAAGGTAGTGTGAGTGCAAGCGTTACTGCCAACGAAATATCTTCACTAAGCGTTATTATTGATAAGGAATTATAAGTATGGAACTGTCTAAATCACTCGCAACCGGGTTGATTATTGCCGCAAGTCTTTTAGGTGGCTGTGCGAGTAACCATACTCAAGATCAGGCTCAAGCCTATTCTCAAGACGCTGGGTCGAACCAGGCTGTAGTGGATACTTCAGACCCCCGCGACCCGTTCGAGCCGGTTAACCGTGAAATCTGGGATTTTAACTGGGATGTGTTGGATGCCTACATCTTACGCCCTATAACCGTTACCTACGTGACTGTGATGCCTCAGCCTGCGAGAACTGGTTTGGTGAACATCACGGACAACCTACAAGAGCCTGCGAACTTTTTGAATAATATGTTTCAAGGCAAGGTTGATGATGGATTAGATAGCTTGGCTCGTTTTTTAATTAACACCACAGTAGGGTTAGTTGGCACGTTTGATGTCGCGTCAAAAATTGGCATTGAGCGTAAACGGGAGCAGTTTGGTGAAACTCTGGCTGTGTGGGGATTAGATACTGGGCCTTTCTTAATGCTGCCCTTTTTAGGCCCAAGCGATCCGCGAAGCTTCACAGGGGATTATGTTGACGGTTTTGCGTTTCCAATGTCGTTACTCGAAGGGTCTGTAAACTTAGCGCGTATTGGCATTTCGGTACTTGAAACACGAGCTCAATTACTTGATCAAGAGGCGCAGCTTGAGCAGTCTGTTGATGACTATGCTTTTGTGAAAAATGCTTACTTTGAAAACTTGGAGTTTCGCGTTACCGACGGTAAAAGCGGCGATAAAGCCATTGATGATGAGCAGCTAGATGACTTTGCTGATTTTGAAGCAATGTTGGAAGGCAATGACTTTGATAGCTATGAAGAAACGTCGGAAGAAGGTGTTGATGAGTCGACAGATTCAGAAGATTCGTCAGTTGATGACAGTGAGAAAGCTAAGCTAAAAGAAAAAGACGCCAAGTCGGAAGACGGCAAATAGAGAAAGAGTAATAAATAAAACGATGTTGGATAAAGTTCGGGGCAGGGTTTAGTTATTATTATCTAATCTCACCTTCAACGTCACTCCAGCCATATATGCGCCGCATAAAAAAAGCCATGCTCAACAGCATGGCTTTTTAGTTCTAGGTATGTGAACAGACCTATCGGCAGCGTTCAAATGCAAAACTAGTCCTTTGGATAGCCCATCGGGTTTTGTGACTGCCAGTTCCATGTGTCGGCACACATGTCTTCCAAGCCTTTTTCTGCATGCCAGTTAAGCTCTGTAGCAGCTTTTGTTGGGTCGGCATAACAGGCTGCCACATCGCCGCTTCTACGCGGTGCAATCTTATAAGATACGGTTCTACCCGAGCCTTTTTCGAAAGCTTTGATCATTTCGATGACTGAATAGCCCTGACCTGTACCCAGATTGTATTTGTCTAAGCCCATGTTAAGGTTTAAACGATCAAGTGCTTTCAAGTGACCATTGGCAAGGTCAACAACATGGATATAGTCGCGAACGCCTGTGCCATCAACGGTATCGTAGTCGTCACCGAACACGCTTAGCTGCTCTAGCTTACCGGTAGCAACCTGAGAGATATAAGGCATTAAGTTGTTCGGAATACCGTTCGGATCTTCACCGATCTGGCCAGATTCGTGTGCGCCAACGGGATTGAAGTAGCGAAGCAATACAATGTTCCACTCGTTGTCCGATACGTAAAGATCGCTAAGTATGTGCTCAACCATAAGCTTCGACATACCATAAGGGTTTGTCGGGTGGCCAGTGGCCATATCTTCACGTAGCGGTAGCGATGCTGGATCGCCGTAAACCGTTGCAGATGAGCTAAACACAATATTCTTTACATTGTGCTTCTGCATAGCTTTACATAGCGTTAGCGTGCCGTACACGTTGTTTTCATAGTATGAAAGTGGCTTTTGCACAGACTCGCCGACGGCTTTTAAACCGGCAAAGTGAATAACGGCATAAATGTTATGCTCGCTGAATATGTCATCTAACACGGCGGTATCGCGAATGTCACCTTGAACAAAAGTAACCGACTTGCCTGTTAACGCTTCTACGCGACGAAGTGATTCAGCACTTGCGTTTGCAAGGTTATCCAGCACTACAACACCGTAGTTTTGTTCAAGTAACTGTAAAACTGTGTGACTACCTATATAGCCTGCACCACCAGTGACTAAGATGGTCTTCATGCATTCTCCTTGCTAGACGGTTGCGCAATGTATTTAGCGCAGATGGAATTTTGAATAGGTTTTACAACCAATGGATAAACTAAAAATACCACAAAAGCCCACAGTATCGAGGTCCAATTTGACGCGGTTTGAAGAATAAATGCGAATACAGGGACAATGACGAGTAACTTTAGCACATTCAGTAAAGTCTTCTCAGGGACAGATAGCCGCTTTGCGGCCTGATCAAGCAACTTAACGCGCTCTGTCAGTGGAAGACCTTTTAAGGCAGGAATGTCTCTGGTAGAAAAATAAAACTTCATAGGTTTATGCAAATGCCCTTAATAAAAAACCGCCGGAACGTTACGTTGCGGCGGTTATTGTAGGGTAATTGGTCAGCACTTAAAACATGCTAACAATAAATTACGCTTTTTGTTCAATACCTGCTTTTTCCCAGAAACGAGATTTAAAGCTCATTAAACCAATCACGATGGCAATGGCAATGCTAAATAGGGCAATTTGAAGGTACAGGTCTGGCATCTGCTCTACGTTTTCTGGGTCGAAGTTACCTGAAAGTAAGCCAGCAATGATGTTACCAATAGAGTAAGTCAGAACGAATACCCCCATCATTTGCCCTGCGAAACGCTTAGGCGATAGCTTACTTACTGCACTTAGTGCAACAGGGCTCAGGCACAGCTCACCAACAGTGTGTAAGAAGTAAGTGGTAACAAGCCACATAGGCGCAACTTTAAGGCCTTGTGCAGCATATTGAGACGCCATAAACATTACCAAGAAGCCCGACGCCATAATAACGATACCAATGGCACACTTAATTGTGTACGACGGGTCGATCATTCGTTTCGCAAGGTTAATCCAAAGAGCAGCGAAGAAAGGCGACAAAATAATGATAAATAGCGAGTTTGAAAGCTGGAACCATACCGTTGGGATAGCGTCCATCCCAAACCAAGAGGTAAGTAGCGAGCCGCTTTCAAGTACGCGGTCGGTGTAGTTCTGTGCGAATAGGTTTAGTGAAGAACCAGCCTGTTCGAAACCAGACCAGAAACATGCTGAAGCAACACACACTAAGAACAGCGCCCACATGCGCTTTTTCTCATTGTCGCTTAGCTGGCCTTTGAAATAAATAAAACCAAAGTAAAGGAAGAAGATTGCGGTAAAGACGATGGCAACTTGTTGAGCAAGGGCAACTGGCTCAATAACGATAGTGCCCATGTGTGCAAGCACAATTACCACAACAGCAAGGGCAATCACTGCCCATACGCCCATCCATGCGCGCTGTTTAGCCGCACCTTGATATGGGTTTGCAGGAGCAACAGAATCAGCCGATAACGAACGGTTGCTGAAGTAATATTGAATTAGGCCGATTGCCATACCGATGGCAGCTGCACCAAATGCATAGTGCCAGCCCCAGTTTTCCTGTAAATAACCGGTAACTAGGTAGGCGATGAGTGAACCGATGTTAATGCCCATGTAATAAAGCGCATAACCACTATCACGACGGCCGTCGTCGTCGCCATATTGCTGGCCAACCATCGCAGAAATGTTAGGTTTTAGTAAGCCAGTACCCGAAGCAACAAGGATAAGGCCGACGAAGAAAAGGTTTTGCAAGTCTATGGCAAGTACCACGTGGCCTGCGAAGATGATAATACCGCCATACCATACGGCGTTTTTACCACCGATTAATCGGTCAGCTAACCATCCACCTGGTAAGCCTAGAAAATATACTGCACCTGTGTATAGGCCGTAGATTGCGCCAGCGGTTGCAACGGTAAAACCTAAGCCTTGTGTCTGTAAGCTCGCGGTCATGAAAAGAACAAGTAGCGCGCGCATACCGTAGTAACTCATGCGCTCCCACATTTCTGTAAAGAATAGCGTTCTTAGGCCCCCTGGATGGCCGAAAAAGCTAGTATCGTTAGATGGTTTCATAATTATATTTTAATTCCATATTGCTTATGGTTGTTATTGTAGAGCACTTATAGGATAGGCTCTTTGATAGTCGTCCGTAAGGCGGATAGCTTCTTATACTAGAGCTTGCTTAAAGACACAAGATTTGGGCGATAAACTTCATTAAAGCGCTGTCAATCGACTAAGTCTTGAGCGACTTAGTCGATTAAACTGTCGGCTTGCTAAACAGATGAAGGCACTAAAGCTCGCGGATAGTAGCTACCACGATTCGTACTATTCCGTAAATAAGCAGCAATGACACACCAAAAAGAACAAGGTTATAGATAACCGTGGGGTAAGCATTATCATCTGGAAGGGTAGGTGATTCTACGGTTACCAAGTGTTGCAGTTTTTGGTATGCCTCTACGCGCGCGTTTTCTAGCGTAATCAGCGATGAAGAGTACGCTTGAATAGCCAATTGAAGCTGCACCTGAAGGTTACTGTATTGCGCCATTAATTCACTGACTGACAGGGCTTCACTTTCTCCTTCAGCGGTACTAATGCGCTCTTTCTGCTTTTCGACTTCTTTTTGAAGTGCAGCTATTTCACGCTTAATGTTTATCACTTCAGGTGCGACGTTAGACATCATAGTGGACATGGTGCTTAGCTCAGCCTTTTTCTGGGCAAGGGTTGCTTCTAACGAAAAAGCAATCTGCTGAAACGCTGCACCTTCAGCAGTAGGATCAAGCACGTTGTATTTAGATTGAAAACCTAAAATTTCCGTTTTTGCTTGTTGAAGTTTTTGCTCAACGATTTCATGTTCACCTTTAGCAAAAGTGAGCTTTGATTTCGCCAAGTTGTTATTGATGTTGTTGATAAACTCTTCTGCCTTATCAACAATAGCCTGGTTGATTATTTGCGCATATTCCGCATCGAAAGCACGGGTTCGAAGACTAATTACGGAAGATGCCGAATCGACGCTTACCTCAATATGATCCAAGTAAAATTGGTAAAAGTCTTCTTGCTTATGAGAAGACGACAGGCCGCTAAACATATCGGCTTTGTCTGACATGTAATGATCTCGAAGGCCAATAGTCTCATCGAGATACTTAATCATATCTGCAGACTGAATATACGCTTCTACAAGCTGACTTTCCGTGCCGCCTGATGCACCAGAAACACCAGCTGCCATCAAGAGAGATGAGGGGTCGAAGCTACTGCCGCCGTCACTTGATTTTACAATAAGTTGGCTTTTACTTTCGTATTGAGGTGCAGCCCATAAAACAAGGTATAGGGCGTAAAGCACCCATGGAAGAACAAGCAACAGCATTTTGTGTTTGCTGAGAAGGGCATTGAGCTGTGTAAGAGATTTTTCCACTGTGATTTGAACCTATTTGAGTGATTTCTTATTGTCTGCATCCTGCGTATAAACGTCGATGCCTTCTTCGAGATCGTGATAATAAGTAAGTTTGCCTTCATCTATGATAACGGCAGACGTACAGAACTCGCGGATTTGGTCAAGTTCATGGCTAACCATAATAACGCCCGCTTGTTCACTTTTTTCTTTTAGCGATAAACGCGCTTTTTTTCTAAAAAGCGGATCGCCTACAGATGTCGCTTCATCGATAAGGTAAATATCAAAATTAATATTCATGCAGCACGCAAATACGAGTTTGGCGCGCATACCAGATGAGTAAGTTTTTACAGGAAGGTCGAAGCGTGCGCCGAGTTCGGCGAATTCTTGCACTTGCTCTTCGTATTCTGGAAGCGATTTGACGTTGTTAATTCGGCCCACAAAACGCGTATTTTCACGCCCTGTCATTTGCGGGTGTACACCTGTTTGAAGGGCAACCGGCCACGACATGGATTTATTCGTTAAAACTCGGCCTCTGTCAGGGTATTCGCTTTTTGCTAGCATCCGGAAAAGAGTCGACTTACCCGCGCCATTTTTACCCAAAATTGCGACGTTGTTTTCCGTAGGAAAATCAAAATTCAAATTTTTGAAAATATATTGAGGGCCCATTTTACTGGGGTAACTCTTTGTTAGATTCTCAATTCTTATCATCGAGACAACACCTTCTTCCATGTGATGTGATACATCGAAAGGCTTAGGAAGAGAAAAATTATAGTAATTTCAATTAGAAAGCCAAGGGATACGCCCTTTGTTCCATAGGATTCGAAACAAGCGTAACGGGCGAGTTCATTGAAGTGAACAAGAGGATTCCACGTTAAGTAAGGCCAATACTCTTCAGGCAGATCTTGAAGACTGAAAAAAACGCATGAAATAAACATTAATGGGCGGGTAAGCATTGATTTTATCTTATCCACTTCCGGCACGAATGCGGCAGCGATAGCAAAAATCATCCCTATGGATATTGAAAATACCCACAAAAGAAGAAACAGAGATATCAGCAGCAACGGGTCATTTACCGTAAAGGTCTCGCCCATCAGGTAAAGCGCAAGACATAGTAATGCGACAACCACTACCTTTACTGAAAACTCGAGGAAGCCCGCTGTGAGTATCGCTGAAATAGGTTGAACCTGTCTGAACGCATAGAGCGGCTTATTTCTGCGCACAGAAGTTGATACTGACTGGAGGCATGTAGTCAAAGACTGCAGGCCGACCATTCCGATCATCATAAACAGAAAAAGAGGAATAGAGTGGATATCATCGCCGCTGATCAGTCCACGAAGGTACGACAGCGCGAAAATAAAGGCGAAGGGCTCTAAAAATGCCCAGCCTAAGCCAAATTTATCGTTAAATTTACTTTGAAGCTCGCGCAGGAAAAGCGCGAATATCACGCCTCTCCATGCGTAGAGCTGGTCTTTAAACGTTACCATGTTTAGTTAGTAGCTACGTTGGCTGCAATAGCAATCTGATAAACAATCTGAGTAATGTCTTTAACCGCTTGCAATAGCTTGGTATCGATAGCAGGCAATACAATGATCTGATCACCTGGTTCTAACTTACTATCGTTGCTAGCTAGGAATGAGCTGTTGATGCTGGTAAAGGTAACATTACCATTCTTACGAACAATAAGGATTCGTTCGTCTTCAGCACGTTCAGTGAATCCGCCGGCCCAAGCAACATAATCTTCAGTCGTGGCTTCTGGGTTAAAGACTACTGACTGAGGAAGTAACACTTCACCACCTACGTGCACTAAGTCAGTTACCTCTGGGATGACAATGGTGTCATTCGGTTCTAGCAGAATGTTTGCGATATCACCATTTTCAGAAACTACGACTCTGCCTTGAGGCTCAATTTGGCGAGCACGTGCGATAAAGTCAGCGACAAGCTGAGCTTCTTGGGCACGGATGGCTCCTTCACCCGTCGAGCTAATGGGAGCGGTATACATGCTCCGCTCAAGACGCTGAAGACCTTCTTCGATGATTTCTTTTTGCTTTACAGCAACGCTTTCTCTTAACAGATAAATGTTCTGGGTATCAGAAAGGGCTGTATCTGCTTCGATGTGATCTAGTACATCGATAAGGCGTGTGCCTTTATCAACCATAATCTGAGAGGCGCCAGCAAACGCGCCAGCTACATTAATGCGATAGATTTGGGGCTCGTGGTCAGCAAGGTATTCAACCGTGTCGCCTGCACTTAGTTCGAGTGAAGCAAATTCATCCAAGCTCAAGTAGCGAGCAAACTGTTTGTTATTTCGAATACCAGATACCGAAGCATGGGAGGAAAACTCACCTGGTCGCGCAAAGTAATTCACCACGCCGCCGTTCAATTCTTCGTTAAGAAACTCAAAGGTGAAGCTATTTCGAGCGCCTGTTTCAACGACAATAGTGTTGCCAATTGGGTGCACTAATATGGTATCGCCATCTTTAAACGACATCTGAGGCAACTTACCATTTCTGAAAAATGCATATAAATCGGCAGTAGCGACTACTTTACCATTGCGCACTACGTCTATCTGCCTAAAACTTCCGCGCTGAAAATCAATACCACCGGCGCGTTTTAGGTAATACAGCACGCTATCTGAGGCGAGGCCTGCATATTGACCTGGTCGTAGCACCGGACCGGAAACAAAAATTGACACGGGCGTTGACGTAAGAAGGTTTACGTAAACATTTACATCGTTTGTGTAAACCTGTCTGATTTTTGCAGTAACGGTTTGATTTACACTGCCAGCAGGTGTATTTGCAATACGAATAGGACCAATGTTAGGAATAAAAATATTGCCTTGATTATCAACGGTTACTACGTCAGAAAAGTTAACCGCCCCCCACAGCCATATTGAAATTTTATCGCCTGGCGCAACGAGATAGTTATCATTTAGACCTGTGCTGCGTTCCGACTCAAATCCACCAATAAATAAGTTGGCTGCAAAAGGTGGGTTTTCCATAGGCGCTTGCGCAGGAAAAACAGTATCAATAGTTGGCTCGCCAGGTAAGTTTACGCCATTACGAGGCTGGGTTGAAAACTGTCCCATGGTATTTGCAGAACTGCTAGCGCCTGGAAGCGTTCGCTGGGTTGAAATACTCAGTGGCGATACGGACTGATTAGCAATGCCGCTACTCTGGCTCTGCTGAGCTCTTTCTCTTAATTGCTGCAATTGTTCCACGCTTTGCGCGCTTGCAGTGCCCACATAAGCGAAAAGAAGTGACGTTGCACAAGCCGCTAGCGTCAGGCGCTTTAAAGTTTTTTTGATGCTGGTTGACTGCATTTATCTATTCACCTTGCACTGTTGCCGAAGCTACTAAGGGAGTAATTACTCGCCATTGACCGTTTCGCTGACATGTCGTCATTTTACGCTGAATATCAGAAGACGCTGTTTCACCGTCTTGTAAAGAAAATCGGATACATTTATTGCCTGTGGCGGATATATAGTGCTTCAAGGACTCGTATTGGTGGCCATTGAAGCGTATTGAAAATGATTCCTGCGTATCATGATAAATGTTGGCTTTTGGAATATTTATTGCAAGCTCTTTGTCCGGTGCAAGGGAATAAGCAAGAGAAGAATGCACCAAAGGAATGTCAGCCTTAGTGGCGGTAGGAGTGTTAGAACACCCAGCTACGCCTACCGTAACTACGATAGGTAAAATTAGACGAGATAATTGTTTGAACATTAGCTTTCATATCCATATAGCAATTTCGCGCTAGGATAACATAAGTTTTAAAAAAAGCATGTTCGCTATCGCAGTTGCTGAATTGTCTGAGTCTTCACCAAGACCGCAATATAGAAGACAAGTTCATATCAATAGTGTAACTCGATATGTTTTTGGCATTGTAAAGGCTGGAAATAGACGAATAAGTTAACAGGTTAAAGGAATAAAGTAGTTATTCAATCGTTACAACAGAAGCTGAGATAGTTCGAGAGAGGCGGCGAGAAGACGCACAACAGGTTCTCTTTTTAGCGGTGATTAAGGTAATTCTCGCAACAAATGAGTTTTTAACACGTTTTGATACGTTATTTATGCATGAAGGGTGGTTACTTAGACAAATGTTTTATATTATATCGAAGTTTTCTATCCGCATACTCATAACAAGATGCCCTCATCGCGCTGGAAGAAATGGAAGTTGTAAATAAATGGAAGCAACATTTAGTTTTTTATCAAAATTTGCATGTGTATTGACAGAAACTACTACAAATAGCTGTGCTTTTGTCGGTAACGCGAGGTTGTGTGTTTTATGCTAGCTTATTTGCAGTTTGTCCCGCTTTTTACTGCATTTTTCGTCGCCCTTATCCTTTTGGTGGTCATGACGCCTTTAGCGCATCAATTTGGCTTAGTTGACCAACCATCAGCGCGAAAACGTCACGCCGGAATTGTACCTCTAACAGGTGGTGTGGCTATTTTTATGGCCGTGCTTGTTGCCAGCGTCGCGACTGATGTGTGGATGAAAAACAATCCTCTGTTTTTCACCGCATCAGCATTTGTTGTCTTGCTTGGTATGTTGGATGACCGTTTTGACCTGAGTGCCAAAGGCCGCCTTATGTGTCAATTTGGTGTTGCAGCGATCATGGCATGGAGCGCGCAAAACTATATTACATCTTTGGGTAATATCTTCGGAACAGGTGAGGTATTTCTCGACCTAGGCGGGTATTTCTTTACGATCATTTGTGTGGTCGGTGTCATCAATGCGTTTAACATGATAGACGGTATTGATGGATTAGCCGGCGGTATGAGCCTTGTTATTCTATTAACAGTTGCGGGCTTTTTGATCTTTACTGGTAACGGAGCCTCCATCATGGAGCCGCTTATCATCGTCGCAGCTATTGTTCCGTTTCTTGCTTTTAATTTGAGTTGGAAAGGGTTTAAAGGCAATAAGATATTTATGGGTGATGCGGGCAGCATGTTCGTTGGGCTCACTATCGTTTGGTTGCTTGTTGATCACACTCAAGGTGAAGCTGCCGCATTTAGGCCCATTACTGCGGTGTGGTTAGTCGGCCTTCCCTTAATGGACATGGCCGCGATCATGTATCGCCGTGCACGGAAGGGGCAATCAATGCTCAAACCTGACCGTCAGCACCTTCACAATATCTTTATGCGTGCAGGGCTTAGCAGTAGAAAGTCACTTGTTGCTATCCTTTTGCTCGGAGCATGTTATTGCTTAATCGGTATATTAGGAGAAGTCTATCAGGTAGCTGAAGCCGTCATGTTCTGGGGCTTTATTGGGCTACTCGTCGTGTACAGTCTTGTTATCCAACATATTTGGAGTGTACTGCGCTTTGTGAAGCGATTAACCGCATAGTTTAAGCAAAATCGTGGCAGGCTTAGTAAAATCTCTGTAACATGCCAACAAATAAAAGCGCACAATTAAAGCGCTTTTATTTTCTTTGTTACTTTTTTACGTTGGTAAAATTTCTTGATAAATCAATTCTCTATTCTTCACAATAACAATAAAAAACAGCATGTCGAATCGATTATTGCTATGGCGGTTTACCAAGCTGACAATGCGAAGTGGCTTCGCGAAGCCATTGAAAGCATGATTGAGCAGTCTTACACAGATTTTCTTTTCGTTATTGTCGTCGATGGACCTGTACCTCAAAAAATAACTCGCGTACTAGAGGATGTAGCAAGTAAAGACGACAGGGTAATAATAGCGTCGAATAGTCACAATGTGGGGCTAGCAAGTAGCATGAACTCAGTTGCTGAGTTCGGTATGCAGTTTAACCCATCGTTTTTCATAAGAATGGATGCGGATGATATTTCTGAAGAAAACCGCCTTCTACGTCAAATCACCTACCTTAAAAAGCACAGCAATATTTCTGTACTAGGATCAGCGCTAACAGAAGTTAACGAAAGTGGTGTTAAAGTTGGCGCGCGAGTAATGCCCGCTTCGCACAGGCAGATCGTTCGTATCTTGCCGAGACGATGCTCGCTAAACCATCCAACAGTAGTGATTCGTTACAATGTATTTAATGATGGGCATCGTTACGACAGTGACTTGTTAAACACACAAGACTATTTTTTCTGGATAACCTTAGCGTCTAAGGGGTATATCTTTAGGAACTTAAAAGATCGACTTTTGAAGTTCAGACGAGTTAATAACTTTTATAAACGTCGAGGCTTAAGTAAGTCGCTCAACGAGTTCAGAGCACGTTTATATGCCATACGTAAATTAAAGCAACTTTCACCCTATAACTTTTTATACGCTTGTGGTGTTTTAGCATTGAGGTTAATGCCTGGAAAAGTGGTTAAACTTGCCTATAAACTTGATAGACATTTACTGGAAAGGTTTGGTAAACATTGAGCGTCGGCGTTGTTGTTATACTATTTAATCCTGATGTTGAGCATGTGCGTAGTCTCATCGATGCGTTTTGTGCCCCTGACTGGAACGTCATCTTAGTTGATAATTCTCCAAGTCCTCAGCAGGCTCTTATAACAACTGATGTTACTTATCTTCATTACCCCTCAAATATTGGTATCGCCCACGCTCAGAATGTCGGCTTGAAAGTGCTCTTTAATGAGGGAAGCGACTACGCTTTTTTACTTGATCAAGATAGCTTGTTCTCTCCCGATATTGCTGTTGAGTTAGTGAGGCAATTCCAAGACCTTGAGCAACGTTCCCCAATTGCAGCCATAGGCCCTTCTATCTATTGCCAATTTTCAGAGTGTGTCGATCAGGGGGTTCTGCAAAAAGGGAAGCAGGTTTCCGAAAAGTTAAAAACAGTAAAGCAAATCATTGCCTCAGGCATGTTAATTTCCAAACGTGCTTTTGAACGCGTAGGTGAAAAAGAAAATGAGCTCTTTATCGATGGCGTTGATCACGAATGGTGCTGGCGTGCTCGAGCCAAGGGCATGGTTATCTATCAGTCGCTCAGTGCATGTATGCCTCATCGACAAGGCGATGATAGAGTGAAAGTTTGCGGTGTGACATTCAAGCAGGGCGCACCGATAAGGCTCTACTATCAGTTTCGCAACGTACTCATTTTAGCTCGCCGCCATTACGTACCTCTTTATTGGAAACTTCGTCATGTTTGTGCAATACCTCTGAGGTATCTTGTAAACAGATATTGCTTTGAGCAAGGCAAAACGCGAGGCGCTTTCATGTGGGCAGGGCTCAAAGACGGATTAAAACGCAAAACCGGCCCCATAGAGCATGCACTAATTCCAAAAAGTAGTGTGAAAAAAAGCGACACTTGATGTGTAGGAAAGGAAGGACAAACCATAAACGCTTTCACTATTATGGTGCATTAGATATTATTTATCCCTAATTTTGTGCTTTTATCGGTGGTTTTGAGCTGTTTTGCCCATTTTCAATACGCAGACGCTCTAAAAAGGTAATTGGAACATCGATTGCATTAGTCTTGCGAACAACAGTGAATATATCTCAGCTTAAGGAATAACAAACGGCTGAAAGTCGACTTAGGCGTGTATTTAGGATTTTAAAAAAGGATATTAACTATGAGTCAGGTTAAAAAAGCGGTAATCCCTGTAGCGGGCCTGGGGACGAGAATGCTCCCAGCAACGAAAGCTATTCCAAAAGAGATGTTGCCAGTGGTTGATAAGCCATTGATCCAATACGTGGTAAGCGAATGTGTTGCTGCAGGACTAAAAGAAATTATCCTAGTAACGCACGCGAGTAAAAACAGTATTGAAAACCACTTTGATACCTCTTTTGAGCTAGAAGCCACACTAGAAAAGCGTGTAAAACGCCAACTGTTAGAAGAAGTTCAGTCAATCTGTCCAAAAGATGTAACTATCATGCATATTCGCCAAGGCGTTGCTAATGGACTTGGGCACGCAGTACTTTGCGCTCGACCTTTGATTGGCGATGCGCCATTTGCGGTAGTATTACCTGACGTTATCATTGATGATGCAGCAAGTAATCCTAAAAAGGATAACCTTGCAGACATGGTTGCCAAATTTAACACCAGCCGAGTAAGTCAGGTCATGGTTGAGCAGGTACCAGACGAAGATATCTCTAAATTTGGTATCGCAGACCTAGACGGTGCGGCAATTGCGCCAGGTGAGTCAGCGAAGATTCACAAAATGGTAGAGAAGCCGCCTCGCGACGAAGCACCTTCTGACCTCGCTGTTGTAGGCCGATACGTTCTGTCAGAAAAAATCTGGGATCTGTTAGAGTTCACGCCTCCAGGAGCAGGTGGTGAAGTTCAGCTTACTGATGCTATTGACGCATTGATGAAACTTGAACAAGTTGATGCCTACTACATGAAAGGTAAGAGTCACGATTGCGGTAGTAAGTTGGGTTACATGAAAGCTAACGTTGAATATGCGTTACGTCACCCATCGTTAGGCGACGAATTTAAAGAATACTTAGCGTCTGTTGTTAAATAGTCTTACTAGGGCCTGTATATGGTCTCCCCCATTATTGCAAGAGTAAACATGCTGTTTTGACTAAAATGGTTTGCGTCCGTATATCCGGCTTCTCGTTGAAGTATTTT
>NZ_VTYM01000014.1:0-93047 GCF_013113925.1 Alteromonas sp. 07-89-2
TGAAAATACTTCAACGAGAAGCCGGATATACGGACGCAAACCATTTTAGTCAAAACAGCATGTTTACTCTTGCAATAATGGGGGAGACCATATACAGGCCCTAGCTTAGCGACATTAACGGCTGGCTTTACTGCTTGGTTACATCACGCTATTATTTCGTTGCACAATAGACAGCAATATTTTGAGTACAGTATTTGAGAAAGTTTCGGATTAGTTTAACGCGCAAACGGTATAGGTCGGCGAATGCAAGTTCGTTTATCCTTACACTGTTCTTATTGATGGCCCTTGTGTCGTCAGGTAGCGCTGTATCTATCGAACATTCATACGAACATGCCCATTCAATGTCGGTGATGACACCGCAGTCGGATGCTGCTCATGCTAACCATCAGGTTCGAATGCCTGAGTCTGCTAATACACATTGTCAGCACCAAGAATTGTCATCACAACATGCGGATTTAAGTGCTAAAAACAGCAAGAGCAAACCCGCTCAGTTCGACGGCGTCCAAGTTAGCGATGCAGGCGTGAATAGCGTGAAAGCATCACAGATGAGCGACATGTCTTGCTGCAAGGATGAATGTAATTGCCCAGCCGATCACTGTTTTAATCTTAGCGCGAGTGCGCTCATTCAGCCTACCGTTGAAACCGAAATATCGGTAGCCAGAATGGCTGCCACTGCACCTATACTGGGGCAGCGCTCATCTCCTCACTTCGGGCAGTTTCGCCCACCTAAGTCACTTTTCACAGCATAGATCTATCTCGCGGATTTGTTTCGCAGCAGAGACGTTTTTATGTCACGACGTCGTCTTGTCGTTTTGAGATGTCTCTAATCTTTTATCTATGTAACGCGTGGTAAGCCTTTTTGCTAATTCCCTTTGTCGAATTTAGCGAAGAGCGAGGCAACGTCAACACGCCTTACACCTGAAAAGTGATGTTATACATGAGCAACTATTCGGTACCTAAAAAAGTGAACGAAAGCGCTGACAGACCTTGTAAAGTAAGCGCCTTGTTCGCCTTAATTTTTGTGCTTTCTTCTTTTTTGATGGCTAATAAGCCCGTTGTCGCGCAGACCCTAAGCCTGGAACAAGCGCTGCAGTTAGCTATTCAATACGACCCTTTGCTTAAAGGGAATGCGCATCGAAAGGATCGCTTTAATGCAGAAGCTGAAGCGTCATCATATTGGGCAAATCCTCAGGTTTCAGCTTCTGTACAAAACTTGCCTACCGACGGCTTCGCATTTGACCAAGAGCCTATGACGCAATTTAAAGTTGGTTTGAAGCAGCAGTTACCGCGAGGCGATGAAAACCTCTACAGCCAGCAAAAGTATCAGGTTATGGCTGATCAAATGTCGGTAGAGAGCCAAGCGAGAAAGGCGTGGCTTAAACGTGAGGTTACCCTTACCTGGTTAGATTGGGTCTATGCAACACGTCGCATTGAATTATTGGACAAAGAGAAATCATTGCTTACACAGCTACTCGATTTTACTGACTCCAGATACAGCCAAGGCGTTGGTGCAGCGGCGCAACAAGACATACTGCAAGTGCGCTTGGCATTGTTGTCACTAGACGACAAATATGTGCAGGCCTACCAGCAAAAAAATGAAGCGAGATCGGCACTTTCAAAATGGTTTGGTGCGCCGCTAGATGACTCTGTAAGCGCACCGCTGGCTCAATCAACGCCTTCTTATCCAACGCGTATCGAGCTCGATGCTATCTTAAACGACAGCAACCTCAGCCTTTCTTCGTTCTTAACGGTTATTGAGAACAGTGAGCCTTTTTCAATACTACAGCATCATCCTGAGGCTATGCTGCTTCAAATTCAGACCCAGATAGAAGCGCAAAATGTGAACATAGCGCGAGAGCAAACTAAGTCTCAGTGGGCATTTGAAGCAAGTTATGGATACAGACAAGATGCACAAAATGGCGCAAGCCGAGCTGATTTTGTGTCATTGGGTGTTCAAGTAGACCTTCCGTTTTTCAATAAATCTCGTCAAGACGCTTCAATAGCCGCAGCGGCTTCCAAAATGAGTGCGTCTGAAACGGACTTCCGCTTGAAAGTGAACGAGCTTGCCGCGAATGCAGAGGTGCTTAAATCACGCTTGTCAGCGCTCAGTGAGCGCAAAGCGCTTTATGAAACGGCGTTAATTGGTGAAACACGGCAACTTTCTGAAGCTGAACTGACAGCTTATACCACAGACACCGGTGATATCGGTGATGTTGTCAATGCCAATCTCAAGCAAGTACAGGTACAGGATGATTTACTCAAAATCGACATCGAGCGCGCCAGAACATTGGCGTCACTTGCTTATTTGTACCTGCCCACTCACGCCCATTTTTTCGAATAAAGAGTAGTTAATATGACATCTTCAACTCACCCTGCTCCAGATACAAAAAGCACGCTAATAAAAGGTTTGCTAGTAGGTCTGCTATTTGGCGGCCTATTAGCGTTCGGCTTGGCTTCACTATTGTTGTCTGATTCATCAAAACACGGAAATGGCGAAAGTGCCCTTAGCGACGAAACTGATGATAAAGCCCCTTTATATTGGGTAGCGCCTATGGATGACAGCTATCGCCGTGACAAACCGGGAAAGTCACCGATGGGAATGGACTTGGTGCCAGTATACGCCAATGACGAAGCAACATCTGCGAAAAGTAATGAGCGTACGCCTGGTACCGTAATGATTCCGCCAAATGTACAGCACAATATAGGTGTTAAAGTCGCGCC
This sequence comes from Alteromonas sp. 07-89-2, assembly GCF_013113925.1. Taxonomy (NCBI): domain Bacteria; kingdom Pseudomonadati; phylum Pseudomonadota; class Gammaproteobacteria; order Alteromonadales; family Alteromonadaceae; genus Alteromonas; species Alteromonas sp. 07-89-2. The sequence continues at coordinate 2,722 of NZ_VTYM01000014.1, forward strand.
CGTTACCATTGGAACACTACAACAGACCGTAACGGCAGTGGGCAACGTTGCTTACGATGAAGATAGCATTGTGCACATCCACCCTAGAGTATCAGGTTGGGTCGACAGGCTTTTCATTAAATCTCAAGGTGAGCAAGTAGAAGAAGGACAGGCACTTTATACCCTGTATTCGCCAGAATTAGTTAGCGCACAAGAAGAATACGTTTTAGCCCTTAAGCGAGGCGACGCACGTTTAATTGATGGCGCAGCCGAGCGCCTAAGAACACTGGGGCTATCAACGAGCGTTATTGAAGCATTGCAAAAAACTAGACGAGTAACACAAACCGTCACATTTAACGCGCCGCAAAGCGGTGTGGTAGAAGCGCTGAATATTCGGGAGGGGTTTTACGTTCAGCCCGGGACAACCTTGATGAGCATCGCACAGCTAGATACGGTGTGGGTGATTGCAGAGGTGCCTGAAAAGTACGCGCAAATCATAGCGCCTCATAATGGCGCTGTGATTACCCTCGACGAAATGGACCATGGGTCCGGTGCTAAATGGGAAAGTCACGTAGAGTATATTTATCCGTCTTTGTCGGAAACAACGCGAACCCTGAAAGTGCGCATACCGCTAAACAATAACAACCACACGTTAAAGCCCAATATGTTTGCCCACGTTGGAATAAAGCCTACTCAACGCAAGGCAGCGTTACTGGTTCCTCGCAGTGCCGTTATTCGCACGGCTGAGGGCGCAAAAGTGGTACTCAGTGATGGCGATGGCAACTTTAAGTCGGTACGGGTAACGCTGGGGCAAAGCGATAGTACACATTTTGAAGTCGTCGAAGGCTTGCTGCCAGAGGATGATGTGGTGGTATCAGCACAATTTTTGATTGATTCAGAGTCGTCGAAAAGCAGTGACTTTGAGCGAATGAAAGCGCCCGATCATCAGGCCACGACAACAGGTACTATTGAGGCAATTGCATTGCCGGCTGACACCGAAACGAATGGCGCTTCGAATGACGCAAAGTTAGTGATCGCTCGCGGGCCGATTGAAAAATGGGGACGGGGACCTGCGACAATGTCATTTTCGGTATCAAAGCATATTGACTTATCTCAGTTCAAAGAAGGTGACAACATCATGTTCACCTTTGTGACTGGCGAAGAATTCACGGTTATCGATATGCGAAAGCGCAGTGAACATGCAATGGACAAGGGCATGGTTCATGGCACAGAACACAGCAATCATAAACATGATACGAGCAACCTGAAGGGCGATGGAGAGCAAAGCGATGCTCACGAGTCGATCGTTCATAAGTCAATGGTTCACAAGTCGGCAGAACAAAAATCGATAAATCATAAGGAGCATATGCACCATGATTGAATCGGTAATTCGCTGGTCGGTAAACAATAGAATACTGGTATTGCTGAGCGCTATTATGCTCAGTATTGCGGGTGTCTGGGCGGTGAAAAACACCCCCGTTGATGCTATCCCTGATTTATCTGATGTCCAGGTCATAGTGAAAGTAAACTATCCCGGTCAGTCGCCGCAAGTGGTGGAAGATCAGGTGACGTTTCCTCTCACCTCTGCGCTAATGTCAGTACCTGGCGCACAGACGGTGCGAGGGTATTCATTCTTCGGCGATGCCTACGTATATATAATCTTTGATGACGATACAGACATGTACTGGGCTCGAAGCCGCGTTCTGGAATACCTAAGCCAAGCGTCTTCGCAACTTCCAGAAGGCGTGACACCTCAGTTAGGTCCAGATGCGACAGGGGTAGGTTGGGTTTACATTTATGCGTTGGAGAACGATGCTAGTCAGCCAAATGCGCTAGATGCTGGTGAGCTAAGGGCGTTGCAAGACTGGTTCTTGAAGTTTGAGCTTCAGTCAGTTGAAGGCGTATCTGAAGTGGCGTCTGTTGGAGGGATGGTTAAACAATACCAAGTTATTGTCGACCCTGAAAAATTACGTGCCTACAACATTCAGCCATCCATGATAGAAATTGCCCTTAAACGGGGTAACCGCGCGTCAGGCGCTTCGGTTATTGAAATGGCCGAGGCAGAGTACATGGTTAGCGCGCAAAGCTACATTCAGGGCATTGATGACATATTGGCGTTGCCCACAGGCGTTATCAAAGACGGCGTTAGCATAACGATTAACGATGTAGCTCAAGTGGTAGAAAGCCCGTTGATGCGCCGCGGTATTGCTGAACTAAACGGGAATGGCGAAACCGTGGGTGGCATTATAGTGATGCGCTATGGTGAAAACGCAAAATCCACTATCGATGCGGTTAAAGCTAAGCTGGATTCACTAAAAGCGAGCTTGCCGGAAGGGGTGAACATAGTCCCCGTTTACGACCGCTCCACCCTTATTGATAAGTCCGTCGATACCCTCTCCAATAAGTTGGTGGAGGAATTACTGGTTGTCGGTTTGGTGTGCGCTATCTTCTTGTTTCACTTACGTTCATCTATGGTTGCGCTAATCAGTTTGCCTATTGGTATTCTCGCCGCGTTTATCGTAATGAAGCTGCAGGGACTTAATGCCAACATCATGTCTTTAGGTGGCATTGCTATCGCTATTGGTGCAATGGTGGATGGCGCTATTGTTGTGGTTGAAAATTTACACAAGCACATTCATCAGCATGCTGTTTCATCAAGTCAGGGAGCCTCAGCGAGTCAAAGGGATTCAGCGAGTCAAAGGGATTCAGCAAGTCAGGTTGGGTCAGGGAGCGCCCAGTCGCGAACATCTATACCAACCTTTGCGCCAACATCTGCAAAGCTTTCGGCAGCCAAACGTTGGGAACTGGTGATTAAGTCGACCACCGAAGTTGGCCCAGCTTTATTCTTTGCGCTCCTAATTATAACGGTATCCTTTATTCCTGTTTTTGCGTTAGAAGCACAAGAAGGGCGTCTTTTTGCGCCTCTTGCCTTTACCAAAACCTATGCCATGGCAGCAGCTGCGGCGCTGGCAATTACCTTGGTACCTGTGCTGGCGGGTTATTTTGTACGCGGAAAAATACGATCTGAAGCCCAGAACCCAGTAAATAGAGCTTTAGAGCGCGTATATCAACCATTGCTGACGCGGTTGCTTAACTACCCACTGCTCACTTTGGCGGGGGCATTTTGCTTGTTGCTTTCCATGTACTGGCCGTTAAGCCAACTAGGTAGTGAATTTATGCCCGAACTGGACGAAGGCGATTTGATGTATATGCCTACAACCTACCCGGGTATTTCAGTGGGTAAAGCCAGAGAGCTTTTACAGCAGACGGACAAGCTTATTGCAACCTTGCCCGAGGTTGAAACGGTATTCGGGAAAATTGGACGCGCAGATACGGCCACAGACCCTGCACCATTGACGATGATTGAAACCTTCATTCAGCTTAAACCGAAAGCGCAGTGGAGGGAGGGCATGACCACTGAAAAGCTCAAAGAAGAGCTTAACGCTCTGGTGCAATTTCCTGGGCTGACCAATGCGTGGGTAATGCCAATTAAAACCCGTATCGACATGTTGGCAACCGGGATAAAAACCCCTGTTGGGATCAAGATTGCGGGGCCTGACCTTGCAGGCATTGAAGCCATCGGAAAGGATATAGAGACACAGCTTAAAGACCTGCCCAACACAGCATCAGTTTACGCTGAGCGGGTGGTAGGTGGCCGCTACGTTTATATCGATATCGACAGGCAGTTGGCGGCGCGTTATGGCATGACGATAGACGATGTTCACAGTATTGTAGGCTCGGCAGTGGGCGGCAAAGTGGTTACGCAGTCAGTGGAAGGGCGTGAGCGTTTTCCTATCGCCATGCGTTTTTTACAGCACTACCGCGATACGCCTGAATCTTTAGCATCCATGCCTTTCGTCACGCCAAGCGGTGTTCACATTACCCTTGGAGATGTGGCAACTGTGCGTATTGACGACGGGCCGGCGGGGATTAAAAGCGAAAATGCCCGATTAAATGGGTGGGTATATATTGATATCTCGTCAGACTCGGCCACAGGTATTGACTTAGGGGGTTATGTAGATAGCGCGAAACGCCATTTGTCAGAGCACCTTGATTTACCCACTGGATACTCCATCATGTGGGCGGGGCAGTTTGCTTATCTTGAGCGCGCGAAAGCAAAACTGTCGCTGGTTATACCGCTAACGTTAGCCATTATCTGCCTTTTGCTTTATCTGGCATTTAAACGCCTTCGCGATGTGGCACTCATACTTGCTACCTTACCGTTGGCGCTGGTGGGCAGTGTATGGTTGCTTTACCTTCTTAATTTTAATCTGTCGGTGGCGGTAGGCGTAGGGTTTATTGCCTTAGCCGGCGTAGCGGTAGAAATAGGCGTTATCATGCTGGTCTATCTAAACCAATATGTATCAGATGCACTTACTAAGCACGCAACAGAAAATGGCAACATTAAAAAAGATGCGCTTGTTAAAACGGCTATTGTCCATGCCGCCTCGGCAAGGCTTCGCCCTGTTATGATGACGTCGCTTTCTATTATTGTGGGCTTATTACCTGTGCTTTATGCCACTGGAACAGGTAGTGAGGTGATGCAGCGCATTGCGGCGCCTATGGTAGGCGGTATGGCGAGTGCACTGGTATTAACGCTGTTGGTATTGCCAAGCGCGTTTTACCTAATTGTGTCACGCAAAAAATAATAGAGTTGAAAGTGTAGTAGAGTAGATAAAGCATGGGGAAGCGATAACACGCTTCCCTGCGCTTTATTTTTAAAGCATTGCGCGATTAGTGCGCTGCCGCCTGATCTTTCGCATAACCTTCCGCATGCTCTTTCGCATATTCCTCAACTTGTTGCCATACGCGCAAAAGGTTTCCGCTCAATATCTTTTCAATGTCGCTACGGCTATAACCTCTATCCAGCAATCCTTGTACTAGGTTTGGAAAACTCGCCACGTCTTTAAGGCCAATAGGTAATGAGTCACCTACACCGTCATAGTCTGAACCAATGCCTACATGATCAACGCCAATCAGTTTTACCACGTGATCGATATGGTCAAGCACTTCATCAAGGGTTGAATAAGGGTATGGCACTTCTTTGCGATAATTCTCTTCAAAGTTCTCTAGCTTAGGGCTGTCTTCGCCTTCTTTTTCAACCAAGGCTTTGCGCGCTGCAGTAAGGCCACTACGCCACTTGCCAGCTTCTTTAGATACAAAACTAGAACCAAAGTTAATCATAATCACACCACCATTTTCGCCGAGTTTTTTGATCATCTCGTCGTCCATGTTGCGCTCAAAACCGGGGGTAAAGCGGCGCAGCGAAGAATGTGATGCTATGACTGGCACCTTTGTTAACTCAATAACCTGATAAAAGGCGTCGTCAGACACATGGGAAATATCTAGCATGATGCCGATGTTGTTCATCTCGCCCACTAAAGTTTTGCCAAACGGGCTAAGGCCTTTCCATTTTCTACGCAGGTCATACGAAGAGTCAGAAATGTGGTTAGCTTGACTATGAGCAAGGGTGATGTAGCGAATCCCGCGCTCGTAAAAATCCGTTAGATTCGCCAAGTCACCTTGAATAGGAGAACCATTTTCCATACCCATTGGCAGTGAAATTAACCCTTTTTCAAATTGGGCTTTTACGTCAGAAGGGCTTTTAGCAATGGCAAATTTATCAGGTGCGCGGGCAACAATGGCTTCTACTGAATCGATGAGCTCATGGGCAAGCTGCGTAGATTCTGGAGAGTTGTCTAAACTAGCAGGCACGTAAATACTCATAAAAGGGGCGTTCAAACCACCAGATACTGCACGAGGGTAGTCGAAGTCGCCGTCCTGCGTGGCTTTAGTGACATCAACCCACTTTTCCTTTACGCGATAAGGAACATCAATGTGTCCATCAACAATAATAGTTTCTTGTGCGATCTTGATAGCTTTTTCAGATGCTGAATAAGTAGAGGTCTCAGCAAGTACAGAGTGTGAAGCAAAAAGCGCAGAGATAAGTAATGCGCAAGATGAGAGTGGGAAGCGCCCCTTCATAGAAAATCCTTATTTTGTTTTTTTATCGCTTAGGTCAACAACCGCTAACTTAATAGCAATACGAGACTAAAGGATAATGCGCACTGCGACAATAGGCTTTTACTTGCTATGCATTTACCCCAGATTAGCTCTCGCTAAGCCCTAAATTAGTCGATATTGCTCATTTTTAGAGCGCTTGTGCTTGTTTACTTCAAGTTTACATTGCAATAAAAATTTAAAACTTGTTATGGTGAAGACTGCGTGACTTCATTGCGCGAATACGGGATACTCCCAAGCGCTCCGCCAATTATCGATGACTACTATGCATCAGCGCGGCCGACGTAATTTTTTAGTGGCACCCGCTCTTCTCACATAATCAAGCCGGGGCCACAGCTAACAAGTATGAGAAATAAATATGGCTATTAATTTTGTACCGCTAGATAAAGAAAAGCATAAAGACCTAAAGGTTGCGGTAAATACATCTTTCAGCTTTGCGAAAGGTACACACCTTGCAGCAGCATCAATCCGTGAGTTTGCTCAACTAGCAGCCACTATGCCGCTAGTATTTATCGAAGACAATAACACCCAGCGCCACCATGTTGTGACTATGCTTGGTATGGAACAAGGTCAAAACCTTTTCCTAACTGGCGACAGCTGGAAAGGCCCTCACGTGCCAATGAATATTCTTCGCTACCCGTTCGACGTACGTCCAGACGGCGACAAGCTTGGTGTTTTCATTGACGAAAACTCTGATCTTATTTCTGACGAAGGCCAGCCTTTGTTTACTGAAGCCGGTGAAGCCAGTGAATTCCTTGATAGCCGTCAGAAGTTTTTGGCAGACCTTGCGAACAGCGAGATGCTAACTCAGCGTTTTGTTGCTAAAGTTGTGGAATTAGACCTTCTTGACCCAATTCAAATTCGTCTTACTTACCAAGACGGTAAGCAGCGCAACGTTACTGGCATGATGAGCATCAACGAGAAGAAGCTTCTTGAGCTACCTGAAGAGCAGGTGCTTGAGCTACATAAGCAAGGCTTCCTAGGCGCTATCTATGCAGTTATGATGTCTGTTGGCCAGCTTAACCGCCTTGTTGAGCTTTCTAATGACACCGCGAACCCAATTCGCAGCATGCAACTTTCAGCGGTTAAAGCTGACGCTGAAGCGGCACCAAAAGCTTAATAGCTTCCCAATTCTGAATACCAAAAACCCGCTTAACAGCGGGTTTTTTTATGTCTTTTGCACTCGTTCAGACTTCGTCATGTTTCGTTCAGAAACCGTTAAGTTTTAATGTCTTATCTTACATCTCGTTCTCAACACATTTTTTAAGGACAAAAGACATGAACACTAACACTAATAAGTTAAAAACTACGCTAACTGCACTATCACTTATCACGGCTTCAGTATTTACAGTCTCAGCAGCACATGCAGCTACACAAAACGAAGTACAGGTAACTGCTGTCGATTTTGAAGGGTTAGATGACAACCTCTACGGTGCAAGATATGTGCGCTACCTTGAAGAAGTTAGCGGAAACAGCGGCGCTTACCTTATCAACCCTTATCTTCAGCGTGTATCGAGTTTATCTGGTGGTTACGCCAATTTAGATGGTATTGACGTATTTAATTTAGGCAGTACTTTTTACCTTGACGATACGTGGATGCTTGCCATAGAAGGCGCTCACAGTAAATTTGACGACGAATTCGGTGACGAAGACTATACCAATATTGACCTAAAGGTAGGATTTAACTTATCCCGTCAATGGCAAATTGGTGCAGGTGTCATCTATCAGCGTGCCACTTACGACTTTAATAATGGTACGGAAAGTTACAGCGAAAGTGAAAATGAGACTTCACCACTTGTATTTACACGTTATACCACGGTAGGGAATGGGGGAACAGGCTGGGACTTTACTGCTCAGTACGTAGCAGACGATATTGACGTTCTATCAGGCAGCGCCAGATATTTCTTCACTCCAGGTTTGAGCGTTCAGGGAAGCTATAGCTATACCAATGCACCAGATGGGTTCGATAATGTAAAAACCGCAGGTGTTGCGCTTGATTACTGGGTTAATGAACAGTTTTCAATATCAGCAAGCTATGAAACGGATATTGATGGGGAAGAAAGCAGTGACGTTGCTTCACTTTCAGCATCCTATCGTTTCTAAGTTAGGACACCTTGATCATCGCTATGCGTTAGCACGCGTTGATGTAAATGCAGTGAGTTAGCACTAGTCGGGTTAGCTCACTCGTTTTTTAACGTGCTGATGTGGCGCAGCTGTTTGAATTACGACTCAGCATACGCGCAATACCGCTGAAAACAGCGTTAAACATAATCGTGAGATCTCGCCGCTTATTTACAGTCAAAGACAGCAGTTCATCGATTAATTACACCTTTATTTTTTCTCACCTGAATATTTTTTAATCTTTTTTACACGCCTAATCATACACTTCCTAAAAGCACTGTATATCCAAACAGTTTAAACCCAGTATTTATGCGGCCTTCACGCCTTTTTTCTACTTGACAGTGGGGATCATTGATACCTAAACTGTATCTCAGTGGGTAAATGTGGCGAATTGTGGATCAAATCATCATCACTTTGCAGATTAGTACTCAAAAAACAAGAAAACCAAGAGCAAATAATAAAAGGCTAGGGGAATGTTCCGCGGCGCTAACGCAATCAATCTGGATACAAAAGGCAGACTGGCTATACCGACGAAGTATCGTCAGTCGCTGCTGGATGATTGTCAGGGACAACTGGTCTGCACAGTCGATACACAACAAAGTTGTTTGCTACTTTACCCACTTCCCGAATGGGAAGAGATTGAGCTTAAACTCTCTAAACTTTCAAGCATGATCCCAGCCGAGCGTCGCTTGCAGCGATTGCTACTAGGTTATGCTTCAGAAGGTGAGATGGATAAAAGCGGGCGCATTCTTGTTCCTACTCCACTGCGAAGTTTCGCAAAACTCTCAAAAGAAGTCATGTTAGTTGGTCAGTTAAACAAATTCGAAATTTGGGATGCCGATATTTGGGCACAACAAGTTGAAGCTGATATAGACACCGAACGCAAAGGCGAATTTGAACTTACCGAACGATTACAGGACTTTTCTCTATGACGCAGCCTAGCGAATTTAAACATATTTCAGTATTGCTTGATGAATGCATTGAAGCCCTAGCGATTAAACCGAACGGTATCTACATTGACGCCACTTTTGGCCGTGGGGGGCACTCAGCACATATTTTGGATGCATTGGGTGAACACGGGCGTCTCATCGCCTTTGACCGTGATCCGCAAGCAATCAAAGCGGCAGAACGTTTCGCCGATGATAAGCGTTTTAGCATTATCCACTCACCATTTGGTGATATGGCAGAAGAAATCGAAGCGCTGGGACTAACCGGTAAGATTGACGGTGTGCTTATGGATTTGGGGGTGTCTTCACCTCAGCTAGATGATGCCGAGCGTGGTTTTAGCTTCCTTCGTGACGGCCCGCTGGATATGCGTATGGACACCTCACGTGGACAAAGTGCTGCAGACTGGTTGGCTAACGCCGAAGAACAAGACATTACGCAGGTTATTAAAGAGTTTGGCGAAGAGAAGTTCGGCAAACGCATAGCCCATGCCATTGTAAACACGCGAAAAGAAACACCCATTACGCGCACAGCTCAGCTAGCCAAAATTATCGACGAAGCGGTTCCTGTAAAGGATAAGTTTAAACATCCGGCAACCCGTGCATTCCAAGGTATTCGCATTTATATCAATGCGGAACTTGAGCAACTTCGCGTAGGCCTTAAAGCCGCGACACAGGTGTTGGCGAAAGAAGGACGTCTTGCCGTTATTTCGTTTCACTCTCTTGAAGACCGTTTAGTAAAACGCTTCATTAAGGATCAAAGTAAAGGGAAATCAGTACCGCACAACTTACCGATTACTCAGGCTGAAATAGATGCAGATAAAGTGTTAAAAGCCTTGGGCAAAGCGATAAAACCTTCAGAACAGGAGATTGCGAACAACGTTCGCTCTCGCAGTTCGGTATTACGTGTGGCAGAAAAGTTATGACCAAAGCCGCGCCAGACAAGGCCAGCACTAATTTTAAATTACTGCTAATAATTGTTTCAGATTTGACCCGCAACAAGTTGCGGGTTTTGTTGTATTTAATGGTTATCACAAGTGCCATGGCAGTGACACTAAGCAGTCATCACAACAGACAGCAGGTCATTGCCCTTGAAGACCTTATGCAAGAGAAAGATGAGCTGGATGTTGAATGGCGAAACCTAGTGCTTGAGCAACGTGCGTTGACCGAGCACAACCGCATAGAAAACCTGGTTGAAAAACAGTTAGAAATGTACCGTCCAACCGCAGACGATGAAGTAGTGGTGAAGTTGAAATGAGTACAACAGCACTTTCTCGTAAGCGTAAAAAGACCGGTGCAAAGCAAAATGTAACGCCAAGTTTAGTGCATTGGCGTTTTGTCGTTGTACTTGTGGTAATCATGCTGGTTTTCGGCGTGCTAGCCGCCCGTGCAGCCTATATTCAAGTTATTGAGCCAGACGAGTTAATTCAACAGGGTGACAACCGCACGCTAAGAACCCGTGATATGCCAACCTATCGCGGGCTTATTACCGACAGAAATGGTGTCGAACTGGCGGTAAGTGTTCCTGTTCGGGCCATTTACGCAGACCCTAAGGTTATCCATGAAAACAACGGCTTCGAGGAAGAACGCCGTTGGGAAGCGCTGGCAGATGTACTGCGCCAAGACGTCAATGAACTCAAAGAAAAAGTGGCAAACCCCAAACGCCGCTTTGTTTACTTGCAGCGTCAGGTGTCGCCTGCCATGGCAGAGTACGTTGATAAACTGGACATTCCAGGCATTTATCTTCGCCGTGAAAGCCGCCGCTACTATCCTACAGGTGAAGTTTCAGCGCAGTTAATCGGCGTAACCGATGTTGACGACACGGGCGTTGAAGGCTTGGAGCGCATGTATAACGAGTGGCTAACGGGCACGCCGGGTTCTCGTAAAATACGCCGCGATGCGAAAGGCCGTCAGGTAGAGATCTTAGAAACAAAATCAGGCGAAAAAGCCGGCGACCTGCAGCTGACTATTGATCAGCGTATTCAGGCACTTGCTTATAAAGAAATTAAAGAAGCCATGATTTATTACCAATCAAGCTCGGCTTCCGCCATTGTCATCGATGTAAAAAGCGGTGATGTGTTAGCCATGGTGAATGCACCGTCGTTCAATCCGAATGACAGAAGCGATATTTCTGCGCACAGAATGCGTAACAGGGTTATTACCGATGCGTTCGAACCAGGCTCGGCGCTAAAACCGCTGGCCGTCCTTACTGCATTAGAGTTCGGTGAAGTGGAGCCTGAAGACTCAGTAAACACTCATCCAGGATGGATGCGATTAGGCGGCAGCTTAGTAAAAGATTCGCGCAACTACGGCGAACTAACGCTAGAAGAAATTATTCAGCATTCCTCAAATATGGGAACGTCGAAGCTGGCGCTTTCTGTGCCTAAACAGTTCCTGCTGGATACCTATTACAATATGGGCTTAATGAGCGATACCGGGCTTAATATGGCGGGTGAGAGTAGCGGTATCTTTCATGAGCGCAGCCGCTGGTCTGAATTTGAGCTAGCCACGCTGTCATTTGGATACGGCATTTCGGTTACCACTGCACAGTTGGGGCGTCTTTACGCAACGTTGGCGAACGGCGGTATTAAAACACCGCTTAATGTCATCAAGTCGCCAGAGCAACCTTCATGGCAGGCTCAATCTGAGCGGGTGATCAGCGAAGAAAACGCTAACGCTATTGTTCAAATGATGGAAAGCGTAACCCAGCGTGGCGGCACAGCAACAAAAGCGTCGGTACCAGGTTATCGCGTTGCTGGGAAAACAGGAACAAGCCGAAAAGCGGTGGCTGGCGGGTACGGCGAAGAGTACGTCAACATTTTCGCCGGTATCGCACCTGTGTCTGACCCCAGGCTAGTAACTATTGTATTGATCAACGAACCCGGCGGTGATTTGTATCACGCGGGGGATACCGCTGCACCTGTCTTTTCATCAATTATGGGTGGCGCATTGCACATGTTAAACGTTACGCCCGATGACAAGCAGGTTACATCTAGCCGCTTATTGAAAGGAGGTCAAAGTGGTAGTTAGTGCCTTTATTCAAAGTATAAAAGCTTTATTGGCGAAATTTGGTGTAGACGCCCCAGATATCCGCATTGAAGGTTTAACGCTAGACAGCCGAGAAGTGAATACACGCTTAGCGTTCTTGGCAATTAAGGGCCACGAACGTGATGGTCGAGATTTTATACCCCAGGCAATAAGTTTAGGGGCCCGTGTAATTCTGGCGCAAACTGAAGACAGTAGTGCCCATGGTCAGATGGAAATGCGTGACCACAGCGTCATTATCTCGCTGTATGAATTACCACAAATGCTCTCTGCATTAGCTGCTGCATTTTACGACTACCCTGCTCAGAAAATGACGACAGTAGCAGTGACAGGGACAAACGGAAAAACCTCTACAGTTCAATTGCTTACCCAGCTTAAGGATGCGTTAGGTACACGTAGTGCAAGCATCGGAACTCTAGGGAGTAGTGTGTTTGAAGGCGATGAAACCCAGTGGTCGAACACGCCGGCAGCGAACACTACGCCCGATGCCATACGTATGCAATATTTGTTGGCAGACTTTGTGCAAAGTGAAGTGCGCCATACGGCCTTCGAAGCAAGTTCTCACGCATTGGTTCAAGGGCGGCTTGGTACAGTAAAAACCGATATCGCTGTTTTCACCAACCTTACTCGAGATCATCTCGATTACCACGGCACCATGGAAGAGTACGGCAAAGCCAAGCGCTTGCTGCTTCAGCAGCCAGGTTTAAAGGCTGTGGTATTAAACGCTAATGATGATGAAAGTAAGAAGTGGGATGGTGCAGCAGATAAGTCGATTACACGCATCTGGACAGGTATAGACGAAAGTGGTCTGGATGGAAGCGGTGAAAGTGAATACTTGCGAGAGCATAACAATCCTCAAAGTCGCCATTGTTTCGCCACAAATGCTTCTTATCATGCAGGTGGATGTAGCTTTGAACTGGTGAGTTCGTGGGGAAGCGCTGCTATTTCGCTGCCACTATTCGGAAAGTTCAATATCAGTAATGTATTGAGTGCTATAGGTACGTTACTCGCTGAAGGTGAGCGTTTTGATGACGTGGTTAACGCGGTAAATGCAATCACGCCTGTACCCGGGCGAATGGAAGTTTTCCCTGTAACGGGTGCGGCGAACCTAGTGGTGGACTACGCGCATACGCCAGACGCTCTGGAGAAAGTGCTGTTAAGCGCCAAATTCCATACAACGGGCAAAGTGTGGTGTGTGTTTGGCTGCGGCGGGGACAGAGACAAAGGCAAGCGACCGTTAATGGGGCAGGCTGCCGAGGTTGGTGCTGACGCTATTGTTATCACCACAGATAACAGTCGCAGTGAAAGCCCTGAATCTATCGCCGAGGATATCATTGCGGGTTTGAAAAACCGTGAACTGGCAGTGTCTATACCTGATCGCGAGCAAGCTATTCGTCATTGCCTTGAGCATGCGCATGAAAGCGACATCATCATCGTGGCCGGAAAAGGCCATGAAGATTACCAAATTATCGGTGACAAAAAGACTAACTATAACGAACGTGCAGTTGTGGCGCGACTGCAACAGGAGTACAGCAAATGATAACAACAACGCTGTCATGGATAGCCGAAAAGGTTAATGGAAAATTATTGAAAGGCGCTGCTGACGTTGAAGTGTCTGCAGTAAGTACCGATACCCGCACCCTAGAAGATGGCGCAGTTTACTTGGCCTTGAAAGGTCCGAATTTTAACGGCCATGATTTTATTTCAACGGCGGAGAAAGCGGGAGCAAGTGCGGTTATTGCCAGTGAAGACGCAGCAACCTCGTTACCTGTCATCATGGTTGAAGATACCAAAGAAGCACTTGGTCTATTAGGTGCGGCAGTAAAAGCTTATGTGGCACCCAAAACGATTGCGATTACCGGAAGCAGTGGCAAAACCACCGTAAAGGAAATGTGTGCCGCTATTTTGGAGCGAAGAGGCAATGTATTAGCCACAAACGGTAACTTCAATAATGATATCGGTGTGCCGCTAACCCTCCTACGCCTTGAACCTCAGCATGAATATGCAGTGATGGAGTTAGGCGCAAATCACATTGGTGAAATCGCCTATACCACGAACCTTGTTAAGCCGGACGTCGCGACTATCGTAAACGCCGCCGCTTCTCATCTAGAAGGCTTTGGAAGTTTGCTAGGTGTAGCGCGCGCCAAAAGTGAAATTTTTAAAGGCTTAGGCAGTGACGGCGTGGCGGTAGTCAATGTTGATAGCCAGTTTTCCGAATTTTGGCAAGGCAAACTTAAACAGACCAAAACGCTAACGTTTTCGCCCCAGCAGAAAAACGATGCTGATTTTAGAGCAGAAGATATCACCATTGGGCTAGATGGGTGCGCCGCATTCCACTTGGTTTGCCCGCAAGGAGATATGTCTATTCAGCTTACTATTCCTGGCGTTCACAACGTGGGGAATGCCCTTGTTGCTGCGGCATTAACGCTGCAAGTTGGCGCCACACTAGAAAACGTGCGCGACGGCTTACTTGCCATGAAGCAAGTTAGTGGTCGCTTAAATGTAAAGCAGCTTACCGAACAGGTTCGCCTGTTAGATGACACCTACAACGCCAATGTGGCTTCTGTTAATGCGGCAATTGATACGCTAAGTAGCTTTTCAGGTATCCGCGTTCTTGTTCTAGGCGACATGAAAGAGTTGGGTGAAAAAGCGCGTTTTTACCACGAGCAGGTGGGGGAATACGCTAAACAAAAAGGAATTAATTACCTGTATACCATGGGTGTTTTGAGTCAATCAGCCAGTGCTGTGTTTAATGAAAATGGTGGCCATTTCAGCGATGTTGAAAGTTTGTTGGCCGCAATGGAGAGTGATTTGTTAGTGCAGCAGCGCGATATTTCAATTTTAGTTAAAGGTTCACGCAGTTCCAGAATGGAACGTGTGGTAGAGGCGGTAGAGGCCTCTGCGCTGGGAAAGCACGATAGCCGTCGGGAGCGAATAGCATGTTAATTTGGCTAGCCGACTGGCTGACACAGTTCGATTCAGGGTTTAACGTATTTTCATACCTTACCCTTCGTGCAATTTTAAGCACGCTGACCGCATTACTTATTGCCATTCTTATTGGCCCTAAGATGATTCGTTATTTACAGCGTATGCAAATTGGTCAAACCGTACGAGACGATGGCCCGCAAAGCCATTTGTCAAAATCAGGCACACCCACTATGGGCGGGTTACTTATACTCGCAGCAATTGTAGTAAGCGGCCTGCTTTGGGCTGACCTGACTAACCGTTATGTGTTGGTAACCCTTACCGTGGTTGTGGCCTACGGTATTATTGGGTTTGTTGACGACTACAGAAAAGTGATCCGCAAAGATTCGAAGGGGCTTATCGCCCGTTGGAAATATTTCTGGCAATCTGTGGTTGCGTTAGGCGTCGCATTCTATCTATACAGCAGTGCAACAATAAGCGCTGAAACCTCACTACTGGTGCCTTTCTTCAAAGAAGTGTTCCCGCAGTTAGGTGCGTTCTTCATCATTATTACCTACTTTGCCATTGTAGGCACAAGTAACGCGGTAAACCTTACCGATGGATTGGATGGACTTGCCATTGTGCCCACTATATTGGTGGCAGGCGCATTTGCCATTTTCGCCTATGTGACAGGTAATGCGAACTTTGCTGAATACCTGAATATTCCTCATATTCCGCTTACCAGCGAACTGGTGATTGTGTGTACCGCCATGGTCGGTGCAGGCTTAGGCTTTTTATGGTTTAACACGTATCCGGCACAAGTATTTATGGGTGACGTTGGCTCACTAGCGCTAGGCGGCACACTAGGTGTGTTAGCTGTATTAGTGCGCCAAGAACTCGTGTTAATCATCATGGGTGGTGTTTTTGTTATGGAAACCCTGTCGGTCATCCTTCAGGTAGGTTCTTACAAATTGCGTGGCCAGCGTATTTTTCGTATGGCGCCTATTCACCATCACTATGAATTGAAGGGCTGGCCAGAGCCGCGCGTAATAGTGCGTTTTTGGATCATTTCAATCATTTTGGTTTTAGTGGGTTTAGCTACCCTTAAACTTAGATAAGTGGTAAAGAGATAAATCGTAATGTCGTATAACGTACGTGAGCATAGTTATGTAGTCGGTGGCCTAGGTGTTACAGGTCAGGCTTGCGTGCGCTTTTTGTTGCAAAAGCAGGCAACGGTTAAAGCATTTGATACCCGTGCTAATTTTACTCTAGTTACCGACCCTGATTCTGATATTGATACTGACATGCACGCGTTTATGGCAGAGAAGGTCACTTGCACTGCTCTAAGCGAGGATTACTTTGATGGTGTAGACACCTTGGTGTTAAGCCCGGGGCTTGCTCTTGATATTGAACAAGTGGCTTTAGCGCAAAAGTGTGGTGTTGAGGTGATCGGCGACGTGGAATTGTTTGCCCGTTTAAATGCCTCCACGAGTGATGCTACGCCAGCTAAGCGCGTAGTAGGTATCACCGGCTCTAACGGTAAAACCACGGTTACTTTATTAGTGAACCATCTGCTCAAAAAGTGCGGCGTAAAAAGTATTGAAGCGGGTAACGTAGGTCGCCCTGTGCTTGAAGCGCTTCAAAGTGATGCAGATGTAGTGGTGATGGAGTTATCAAGTTTTCAACTTGAAACAACGTCTAGCTTGGTGCTCGAAGCTGCTACTGTCCTTAATATTTCCGATGATCACCTAGACCGTCACGGTACCCTTGAAGCCTATATCGATGCCAAGCATCGCATTTTTGATAACGCGAAATCTGCGGTTGTGTGGCGAGACGGTGAGTTTGTAGCACCTTACGAGCAGCTTATTACCGATGCTAAGGGGATTGCTGCATCAAATGCAGTATCTGATGGCGAATCTAATGCCGCGTCTAATGAAGAGTCGCTAGCGTCAAAAAATATCGTTGAATATGGACTGGGAGAGTCGACCACAGGGTTTGCGATTGCGTCTTTTGACGGTGACGATAGTGCTCGTGACAATGAACAAAGTCTATATATAACGTTTAAAGACGAAAAGCTTATTGCCCTTAGCGATATTCATTTGGCGGGCATGCACAACGTACTAAACATCATGGCTGCATTGGGTATCTGCCTTCAGCTAGGTGTTTCGCCAGCGCTCGCTGTTAAACATCTACACAGTTTTAAAGCTGCACCACATCGTTGTGTGGAAATAGCCCGTGTAAACGACATCCGCTATATCGACGATTCTAAAGCAACCAACATTGGCGCCACGGTAGCTGCCCTTGAAGGGTTAGCCCCGACTATACAAGGGAAGCTCATTCTTATTGCAGGTGGTGACGCTAAAGGCGCTGATATAGCCAGCCTCTCGCCTTATCTAACTAAATATGTATCGCACGTGTTTGCTTTGGGCAAAGATGCACACCTGTTTGAAAAGAGTTTTGCGCATACAACTCGTGTGGCAACGATGAAAGACGCCGTAAAAGCAGCAACAAGACTTGCTGCCCCTGGTGATGTTGTGCTGCTTTCGCCTGCGTGTGCAAGTTTAGATATGTTTAAGAACTATATGCATCGCGGTGACGTGTTTAAACAAGATGTACACGACCTACTTAATCTACACAGTAAGAGCGACGATGCTGTGGAGGCCACATCATGATTGCTGCCTCTACCAAACTTAGCGCGTTATTTGCCGCGAAGCACGACGGACAACCTTCGGCAACGCACCCCTATGACGTGACGCTTATCTTAATTGCGCTCGCGCTAATGAGTATTGGCATTATTATCGTCACCTCGGCGTCGATGCCGGTGGCCGATAGGCTGCACGACAACCCCTTCTATTTTGCTATTCGCCACGGTATTTATATTGCGTGTGCCTTGACGGCTGCAATGATAACCCTTCAACTGCCGATGCAGTTTTGGCGTACCACTAACCCGTACCTGTTACTCGCGGCGATTGCGCTGCTCGTAGCAGTATTGCTTGTCGGTCGAACGGTGAACGGGAGTACCCGTTGGTTGGCGATTGGGCCTATAACCATTCAAGCTGCCGAGCCTGCTAAGCTCTTTTTCTTTGCCTATTTGGCGGGTTATCTGGTTCGCCGCTACGAAGAAGTGACCGAAAATCTAAAAGGATTTATTAAACCCCTTGTCGTGTTCTTTGCGTTAGCGATGCTATTACTGCTACAGCCAGACTTAGGTACCGTCGTTGTGATGTTTGCAACCACGATTGGCTTGCTGTTTTTAGCGGGTGCACGACTTTGGCAGTTCTTCGCACTGGTGTTTGCAGGCATATTGGCGGTTGTAGCGCTTATCGTGTTTGAAGAATACCGAATGAAACGGGTTACCTCCTTTTTAGACCCTTGGGCTGATCCGTTTGGCGCTGGTTATCAGCTAACCCAGTCTTTAATGGCCTATGGCCGCGGTAACTGGTTTGGGCAAGGCCTAGGCAATAGTTTGCAAAAACTGGAATTCTTACCCGAAGCACACACTGACTTTGTTATGGCCATCTTAGCGGAAGAGTTAGGCTTTGTTGGTGTGCTTGCCGTACTCGGCCTAATTTTGTGGATGGTGTTGCGTGCGCTGAGCATTGGAAATAAGGCACTTGAAAAAGGGCGAGCGTTTGATGGTTACATGGCTTACAGCATAGGCATCTGGTTCAGTTTCCAGACGGCGGTAAATATTGGTGCAAGCGCGGGTATCCTGCCAACCAAAGGGTTAACACTGCCGTTAGTTAGCTACGGCGGCTCGTCACTTATCATCATGTCAGTAGCAGTAGCCATATTACTTCGTATCGATTTTGAATTACGGGTTGATGGCGTACAGGCGATTGGCCGGTGCGACAGCAAATCCGGTAAGAGCAAGGCCCGCCGTAAAAAGCCTATTCCTACAAGCGAGTCGCAAACTAAAGCGTCACAAGCTGAAGGTGAGGCAAGTGTAGAGAGCGGGGCCGATGAAGCGGATTTTTCTACAGCGACGGTTGAAGCTAAACCTAGCGCCAAAACATCAAGTGCAGAAGACGAAGGAAAAGCTGGCATTAAAGCTATACTCGCGCGGGTAGCGCAGGAGGCTGATAATGGCTAAGCGTTGCTTAATTATGGCTGGCGGTACAGGCGGGCATGTTTTCCCAGGCCTTGCAGTGGCAAACGCGCTTCGAAAGGAAGGTTGGGACATTCATTGGCTAGGCACCGCCGAGCGGATGGAAGCGCAAGTTGTGCCTAAGCACGACATACCTATTCACTTTATTCCGGTAAAAGGGCTTCGTGGCAAAGGTGTTACGGCACGTCTTCAAGGTGCTGTTGCGTTAGTTAAAAGCTTATTTTCTGCAAGGCGAATTATAAAGCGCCTTCAACCTGATATCGTTGTTGGGTTTGGCGGTTACGCTAGCGGCCCTGGTGGGGTTGCTGCAAAAAGCTTAGGTATTCCCGTTATTGTGCATGAACAAAATGCAGCGGCAGGCATGACCAATAAGCTTCTTAGTAAATTCGCAAGTCGCGTGCTTCTGGGCTTTGACGATGCCAAAGAACAATTTTCAGGTGGCGCTACTAAGGTGCATACTGTGGGCAATCCTGTTCGTGATGAAATTTGGCAGGTGAAGCCCAAATCTGTAGACATTGACGCAGACGCTCGTGAAAACACCACAGAGCATAAACAAGGCCTTAATTTACTTGTTGTAGGCGGCAGTTTAGGCGCACAAATTCTCAATGAAACCGTGCCGGAGACTTGCGGGGTGCTAGAAGGTTTATCAATAAAACACCAGTGCGGTAAAGGCAACAGTGAAGGTGTCATTAAAGCCTACTCGTCGGTGGGCGCAGATATGTCGAAAATCGATGTCAGCGACTTTATCGATGATATGGCGGCAGCGTACGAATGGGCAAATTTTATTGTCTGCAGAGCCGGAGCGCTTACGGTAAGTGAAGTTGCGGCTGCCGGACGCGCGGCGATTTTCGTACCGCTACCTTTTGCGGTAGACGATCACCAAACAAAAAATGCGCAATCGTTAGTTAAGCAAAATGCGGCACTAATGATTGCTCAATCTGTATTGAAAGAAAATTTGGGGCAGGCGGTGCGTCAGTGGTTAAAACACCCTGAAGACTGCTTAAGAATGGGTGCGGTAGCGAAAACATGTGCAAGCACTCATGCCACGGAAAATGTAGTAAGCCACGTTAAAAGCGTGGTAGGAGTAGGGGACTAATGGTTTTTAAAACCCCATTTGAAAGCCCGCAAATGCGCAGGGTTAAAAATATATTCTTTATTGGTATCGGCGGTGCCGGTATGGGTGGTATTGCCGAAGTATTATTAAACGAAGGTTATGCCATTGCTGGCTCTGACATTCAAGAAGGGCCAATGACACAGCGGCTAAGCGAATTAGGTGCTGATGTGAAAATAGGCCACCGTGCGGAAAATGTTGAAGGCATGGACGTTATTGTGGTGTCTAGCGCCATCAACGAGCAAAACCCAGAGATTATCGTGGCTCGTGAAAAGCGCATTCCGATTATTCGCCGTGCAGAAATGCTGGCAGAATTGATGCGATTCCGCCACGGTATTGCGGTGGCGGGTACCCACGGCAAAACGACTACAACCAGTTTGATTTCAACGATTTTCGCAGAAGCGGAGTATGATCCTACGTTTGTTATCGGTGGTTTGCTTAACAGCGCTGGTACGAATGCGCGACTAGGCAAAAGCCGTTATCTAATCGCAGAGGCTGACGAGAGCGATGCGTCCTTCCTTCATTTGCAGCCGATGGTTTCCGTGGTGACCAATATTGAAGCCGACCATATGGATACTTATGGTGGCGATTTCTCAAAGGTGAAAGATACCTTTGTTGATTTCTTGTCGAACCTTCCCTTTTACGGGCAGGCCATCGTGTGCGGTGACGATGCAAATATTCAAGAGATTCGCCCTCGTATAGGCCGAAGTATTCTGACCTACGGTTTTGAATCTCACAATGACTATCGCGCAGAAAATGTTTCACTGTCATTCGGTAAAGCGAATTTTACGGTTATTCGCCCAGAACGCGAACCGTTAGATATAACGCTGAACCTCACCGGTAACCACAACGTGCTTAATGCCCTTGCCGCTATCGCTGTAGCAACGGATGAAGGTGTAGATGACGACGCTATCATTCGCGCACTAGCTAGTTTTGGCGGCATAGGTCGTCGTTTCGAGCAGCTAGGTACGTTTACTACCAGTAAGGGAGAGGTGTGTTTAGTCGATGACTATGGTCACCACCCAACCGAAGTAAGGGCGACTATCGCTGCGGCTCGTGCAAACTGGCCTGATAAGCGCTTGGTTATGGTTTACCAGCCACATCGCTTTACGCGCACCCGCGACCTTTACGAAGACTTTGTTGAGGTACTGTCGAGCGTTGATGCACTGTTGCTTCTGGATGTATATGCTGCCAGTGAACAACCTATTGAAGGTGCTGACAGTAAAGCGCTATGCCGTTCCATTCGTCAGCGCGGTCAAATAGAGCCTGTGTACGTAGGTGACAAAGACGCCTTACCAGCTATTTTGGCGAATATCATGCAAGATGGCGACATCGTTATGACCCAAGGGGCGGGCAACATCGGACAAATTGCTAAGCTCTTAGCTCGTCACGCGCTAGAGCCGATCACACTTGCAAAGGAAGGGAAATAAGATGTTTACACCTTCAGTAAGTATTCACTCACAGAAAACCCACTCGCCGAACGAGTATGGCAAAGTAGCTGTGCTGCTCGGCGGTGACTCTGCTGAACGGGAAGTATCGCTTAATTCGGGCAATGCGGTGTTAAATGCATTGTTACGACAAGGCGTAGATGCGTTTGCGTTTGACCCAGCAGAGCGACCTCTGACCGACCTTATCGACCTTAACGTCGATAGAGCGCTCATTATGCTGCACGGTCGCGGTGGTGAAGATGGCTCTATGCAAGGAGCCCTTCAGTTCCTAAAAATCCCCTACACGGGAAGCCGAGTTTTAGGTTCTGCGCTGGCAATGGACAAAATTCATACTAAGCAAGTGTGGCAAAGTTTAGGCTTACCCACTGCAAAATATGAAATTGCTGATAAAAGGCACTTTGAAGCTGGTAAGTGCAGCGCTATAATGGATAAATTGGGGAATGAAGTCATGGTAAAACCGGCCAGAGAAGGGTCGAGTATTGGCATGGCGAGAGTGACAAGCGCTAAACAGCTCGAAACTGCCATTCAGGACGCCTTTAAATATGATAATCAAGTCCTGTTAGAGCAGTATATAGATGGCCCCGAATTCACTGTTTCTGTATTGCAGGGACAGGCGTTGCCGTCTATTCGCATGTCCACTCCACATACATTCTATGATTATGCTGCGAAATATCAGGATAATACAACAGAATATTATTGCCCAAGCGGCTTGTCTGAAGAGCAAGAAGCACAGCTAGCAAAACTAGCATCCCGTGCTTTTGATGCTATTTCTGGCAGCGGCTGGGGTAGAATTGACGTTATGCAGGACAACCAAAGGCAGTTTTATTTGCTAGAGGCGAACACAGTGCCTGGCATGACAGAAAAAAGTTTGGTGCCTAAGGCAGCCAAAGTTGCAGGATTAACTTTTGATGAACTGGTATTAAGTATTCTTTCTACCAGTTTTGATGACGTTGCAAACAAGGCGTAAACGTGGCTGATACCAACACTAATCAAGGTAAGCCCGCTTCTGCAAAGAGCGGCAAAAGTAAAACGGCAGTGTGGGGCGGCGTCGCTTTCTTACTGTTTGTTATTGCAGGATTAGTGTTTGGTGGGCTTAAAGCAAACCAGTATTTGCAAGACGAACAGCAAATGCCGGTACAGGTTATCGATTTTTCTGGTGATTATCAGCACATCGATATTACCAAGCTAGAGCGGTTAATACGTAAGGCGCAGCCTGGAAGCTTTTTCGCGCTTGACGTCAACGAAGTATTTGAGCTTGTTGAAGCGCAGCCTTGGGTTTATCGCGCGTCAGTAAGAAAGAAGTGGCCAAATACGTTAAAAATTTATTTGGTTGAGCAGCAGCCAGTTGCGCAATGGAATGAAGATTTGTTGTTAAACCCTTATGGCGATACGTTTAACGACGAAGGCGTGAAGTTAGACTTACCGCGTCTTTACGGCCCGGGTGGCAGCGAAAAAACCGCCCTTGAAGGCTACAACGCCATGCACGCGTTGATTGCGACGACGGATATGACGTTAGACGAGCTGTCCTTAAGCGAGCGATTTGCATGGCAAGTGCAGTTGAAAAACGGCATTAAATTGAATTTAGGACGCCAGGAGTTTATCGATAGGCTACAACGCTTTATTGATGTTTATCCACTTCTGGCGCAACAAGAGAAGGCGGTGAAATACGTCGACCTTCGCTATGACACGGGCGTAGCAGTCGGATGGAAAGACGACAGCGCCACAGATGAAGAGAGTTAAGGAAACCATGTCAAAACCTGCTGAACGCAATTTGATTGTAGGACTAGATATCGGCACCAGCCAAGTAAAAGCTGTTGTGGGTGAATTACTAGAAGATGATCAAATCAGTATTGTTGGCGTGGGCACCCATGCATCGAAAGGCATGGATAAGGGCGGCGTTAACGATTTGAACCTGGTGGTGAAATCGGTCCAGCGTGCAGTAAACGAGATGGAGTTAATGGCAGATTGCCGTGTGTCTTCAGTTTTTATGTCTATCTCGGGACGACACGTTAAGTGCCAAAATGAAAATGGCATGGTACCGATTAACAATCAGGAAGTAACACAAGAAGACGTAGATAACGTTATTCATGCAGCGCGCAGTGTGCCTATTGCAGCGGAACGTCGTCTACTACACGTGTTACCACAAGAATTTACTATTGATGTGCAGGAAGGGATTAAGAACCCTATTGGTATGTCAGGAGTAAGAATGGAAGCGGATGCTCACATTATTACCTGTGCCGACGATATGGCGAAAAACATGGTGAAATGTGTTGAGCGTTGTGAACTTAATGCCGATCAGCTGATCTTTTCAGCGTTGGCATCAAGTTATGCGGTACTGACTGACGACGAGCGCGAGCTTGGCGTATGTGTGGTTGATATCGGTGGTGGTACTATGGATATGGTTATCTACACCGATGGCGCTATTCGTCACACGGCGGTAATACCGGTTGCGGGTAATCAAATTACCAGCGACATTGCTAAAATATTTAGAACGCCTATCAGCAATGCAGAAGAAATTAAGGTGAATTACGCCTGTGCATTGAAGGATATGGTGAGTATGGAAGACAGCATTGAAGTGCCTAGCGTGGGCGGACGCCCAGCTAGAGTGATGTCTCGTCATACGTTAGCTGAGGTGATTGAACCTCGCTATCAAGAGCTTTTTGAGCTGGTACATGATGAAATTCGTGCCAGCGGTCTGGAAGAGCAAATCGCTGCAGGCCTTGTGCTTACAGGCGGTACCGCTAAGATGGAAGGTGCCGTGGAATTTGCCGAAGAACTTTTCCAGATGCCCGTGCGCGTGGGCAAACCCATCAACGTAAAAGGCTTGTCCGAATATGTTGATGACGCTGGATTTGCGACAGTCGTAGGACTGCTGCAATATGGCAAAGTACAATCTGACAATAAGAAGTCCAGTACGCAGAAGACCGGTGAAAGCTTATTTCATCGAGTGCAAAGCTGGTTTAAAGGTGAATTTTAATTTTATTTTGGGGGCGCTATAGCTACGGCATCAAGGCTAGCAGGAAGCAATTAGCCTAAGGGAATGACCTGGCGTAGTGTTTAAAAGACGTACAACCGGAGAGTAAGTATGTTCGAATTAATGGATAGTCACGGCGAAGAAGCCGTAATCAAAGTCATCGGTGTCGGTGGCGGCGGCGGCAATGCCGTTGAGCACATGGTGTCTCAAAGCATTGAAGGCGTAGAATTTATTGCAGTTAACACCGATGCACAGGTGCTTCGCAGCTCAAGTGCAGACGTTACACTTCAAATTGGCTCAAGTGTAACAAAAGGGTTAGGTGCGGGTGCTGATCCGAACATTGGTCGAGAAGCAGCACAAGAAGATAGAGAAACCATTCGTCAGGCGCTAGACGGTGCAGACATGGTTTTCATTACTGCCGGTATGGGCGGTGGTACAGGAACGGGCGCAGCGCCAGAAGTGGCAAAAATTGCTCGTGAAATGGGCATTCTTACGGTAGCGGTAGTTACCAAGCCATTTCCATTTGAAGGTAAAAAACGCACCTCGTTTGCGGAACAGGGCATTGTTGAGTTGTCTAACAACGTTGACTCGCTAATTACCATTCCTAATGAAAAGCTGTTAAAAGTAATGGGTCCAGGCACGCCGCTTCTTCAAGCGTTTAGCGCTGCAAATGACGTATTACGCGGTGCAGTTCAAGGTATTGCTGAACTGATTACCCGTCCTGGTCTAATCAACGTTGACTTCGCAGACGTACGTACCGTTATGTCTGAGATGGGTAAAGCGATGATGGGTAGTGGCGCTGCAAGCGGTCCAGACCGTGCTGAAGAAGCTGCTGAAGCCGCGATTGCCAGTCCGCTTCTTGAAGATATCGACTTGTCAGGCGCGCGCGGTATTCTTGTAAATATCACTGCGGGTCCAGATTTCGCCATCGACGAGTTTGAGACTGTTGGTAACGCCGTTAAAGCGTTTGCCTCAGAGAATGCCACAGTGGTTGTGGGTACAGTGATCGATATGGAAATGACAGACGAGCTTCGCGTAACGGTTGTTGCAACCGGTATTGGCGCAGAGCGCAAGCCTGACATTTCGCTAGTAAGCTCTGAAGGCTCTCGTCTAACACAGCCTGCAAAAGAATACGGTAACACGCAATCAAGTGAACCACGTTCTGCAGTAGGCGGTACAGAGGGCAATCAGGCGCTGAAGGCCGACGACAGTGCACAGCCAGAAAATGATTTGGAATATTTAGATATTCCTGCATTTCTTCGTAAGCAGGCAGACTAATTTAGCTGCCTGAAACGGAAGGGAATTATTTCGCGTTTGTGATGTCTCACCTAGTAAGGTGTATTTATACAACGTGAAAAATTTCGCGTGGATAGGTTGATTAAATACGTAATCTGACAGAGTTAAATCCGTCAGAACGGGTGTTTTTTGACATGTGAGTAATAACTCACTATAATTCGCGCCCGCTTTTTTTAATAGGTAAAAGCTTAAGCAGATGATTAGACAACGTACAATCAAGCAATCGGTACAAGAGACCGGAATTGGGCTTCATAAAGGGGAAAAGGTCACAATGACTCTCCGACCTGCGCCAGCAAACACGGGTATCGTGTTTAGGCGTGTTGACCTTGAACCACATGTTGACATACCTTCGCGTGCGAACGCGGTAGGTAATACCATGCTGTGTACGTGCCTGAATAACGAAGACGGTGTGACTATCCAAACGGTAGAACACTTAGCGTCTGCGCTTGCAGGTTTAGGTATCGACAATATTATTGTTGAAGTAGACAGTAACGAGCTGCCAATTATGGACGGAAGTGCTAGCCCGTTCGTATTCTTGCTTCAATCTGCCGGTATCGAAGAGCTAAACGCGCCTAAGCAATTTATTCGTATTAAAAAGCCAGTTCGTGTAGAAGATGGCGATAAGTGGGCCGAATTAGTGCCTTATGACGGTTTCCGCGTTGATTTCCAAATTGACTTCGATCACCCAGTGATCAGTCAGACTCGTCAGCATATGGTGATGGATTTTGATTCATGCTCATATGTAAGCGAAGTTAGCCGTGCACGAACTTTTGGTTTTATGCGCGACTTAGAGTACATGAATGCTAACAACCTAGCGTTGGGTGGCAGCATGGAAAACGCAGTGGCGTTGGACGAATTCCGCGTACTCAACCCTGAAGGATTGCGCTACGACGATGAGTTCTTAAAGCATAAGATTTTGGATGCTATCGGTGACTTATACCTTGGTGGCCATAGTCTAATTGGTGAATTGCGTGCGTACAAAACAGGCCATGGTCTGAATAACAAGCTATTAAATGCAGTACTTGCGCAAAAAGAGTGTTGGGAGTTCGTAACCTACGACTCGCAGGAAACAGCACCAATTCGTTATGCTCAGCCCGCATTAGCGTAAGAATTTTAAAAAGCCGCCTTACGGGCGGCTTTTTTTCGTATGGCAATTACTGAAATAAATGATACAGTAGCCGAATAATTAATATAAATTTCACCCATGTGACATAAAAACGATAGGTCGAAGGTTGTCGCCTTTGGCTAAAAACACATTCATCGTGGTATGAAGTGGTATGAAAAGAGTGGCGTGAAACAGCAATTTTCTTCGTGGTATGAAACTAACAATTACACTCGCTGGTAAAAATAAACGCTATAGGCACAGTATTAGTGTCCGTACGCTTGTGAGCGCAACCGTGCTCTCGTCTATTTTTATGCTAGTGTCGAGCCGTTCAACAGAATCGGTATCAGAAGATATTGCACGAGTTCGTTTGGCACAGACTGAAGTCAACGAACGACAAAAAGACGTTGAAGCGTTAAAACAGCAAACAACGGTCAAATTACAAGCTTTGCTTTCTCACGTCGCAGAGTTATCTGCGCAGGCTACATTGCTGGACGAGAAAGGTAAGCAAATCGCAACAGAATTAGGTATGTCAGCGGCTGACCTGGACGCTTTCGTACCGGTATCGATACCGGATAACCTTCAAGACGATCCCATCCTTCACGAAATAGCCAAACTAGAGCAATCACTCGATTTGAAGTCTCAACAGTTGTCTATGCTTGAAAGTTTGGTCAGGGGTCACCATATCCACGAACAGAGCCAATTATCTGGTCGTCCGATAGAGTCAGGGTGGTTGTCTTCTTATTATGGTATGCGGGCCGACCCGTTTACCGGCGAACCAACTATGCACAAAGGGCTAGATTTCGCTGGTAAGGCAGGGGAAAACGTAGTGGCAACTGCCGCAGGTATTGTGACCTGGGCTGGTGATCGCTACGGCTATGGCCAACTTGTAGAAATTGATCACGGTGATGGTTTTGTTACCCGCTATGGGCATAACGACACCCTTACTGTCTCAATAGGCGACGTGGTAACCAAAGGGGAACCTATCGCTAAAATGGGCAATACTGGGCGCTCAACTGGCGTTCATGTTCACTACGAAGTAATAAGAAACGGAAAACAAGTCGATCCTCTGCCTTTTGTCTACAAAAAGTAGCGTAGGTAGCAGCCAGGTAATTCTCGTAGACGGTGTCTTTACTTATTAAAAGTCATCAAAAACGAAGAAGCATAATTTTAGAACATCGCAAAACACAACGTGGTTACCGTTGTGTTTTATACGTTTAATTTAGCTGTGCACATTGTGCGGCGCCTCGACAAGTAGTGGAATAATAAAGCTAATGTTTTCAAGCATCCTTCGAAAAGTATTCGGTAGTAGAAACGACCGACTATTAAAAAAATTACGCAAAAACGTAGATGCCATCAATGCACTGGAAGCAGAATTTGAAAAGCTTTCCGATGAGGCGCTAAAGGCTAAGACAGACGAATTTAAAGCGCGTATTGAAAAGGGTGAAACCCTTGACGATATTCTTGTAGAAGCCTTCGCTACTGTGCGTGAAGCAAGTAAACGCGTATACGGCATGCGTCACTTCGACGTTCAGATGCTAGGTGGTCAAGTACTTCACCAAGGTAAAATTTCAGAAATGCGCACGGGTGAAGGTAAGACGCTTACTGCTACCTTGCCAACTTACCTTAATGCTTTGTCTGGCAAAGGGGTTCACGTTGTTACTGTGAACGATTACCTTGCTCGTCGTGATGCTGAGTGGAGTAACCAGTTATTTACTTACCTAGGTATGCGTGTGGGCTGTAACGTGCCTGGTATGTCGCCGCAGCAAAAGCGTGAAGCTTATCAAGCTGACGTAACCTATGGTACGAACAACGAATTTGGTTTTGACTACCTTCGTGACAATATGGCATTTAGCCCACAAGACCGCGTACAGCGCCCGCTTAACTATGCGGTAGTGGATGAGGTAGACTCAATTCTTATCGACGAAGCCCGTACACCACTTATTATTTCTGGTCAGGCCGAAGATAGCTCAGAGCTGTATCGCCGCATCAACACCATTATTCCTAAACTTGTTCAGCAAGAAAAAGAAGATGAAGAAGGTCAAGAGGGCGATGGTGACTACACGATTGACCTTAAGGCAAAACAAATTCATCTTACCGAGCGAGGTCAAATTCACGTTGAGGAAATTCTTCAACAAGAGGGCATGCTACCTGAAGGCGAGTCGCTGTTTGCTGCAGGTAATATTTCACTGCTTCATCATATTAACGCTGCGCTTCGTGCACACAAGTTATTTGCTAAAGACGTAGACTACATCGTTAAAGAAGACCAAATCGTTATTGTTGACGAGCATACGGGTCGTACGATGGAAGGCCGTCGCTGGTCCGAAGGTTTACACCAAGCTGTAGAAGCGAAAGAAGGGGTACGTATTCAAAACGAAAACCAAACCCTTGCGTCAATTACCTTCCAGAATTATTTCCGCTTGTATAACAAGCTTGCGGGTATGACAGGTACAGCAGATACAGAAGCCTTCGAATTTAACCATATTTACGGCTTAGAAACGGTAGTTATCCCAACAAACCGTCCCATGCAGCGTAAAGATATGGCTGACCTCATCTACCTAACGGCAGAAGAAAAATACGAAGCCATTGTTGAAGACATTAAAGAGTGCGTTAAACGCGGTCAACCTACGCTTGTGGGTACTGTGTCTATCGAGAATTCAGAACTCATTTCTCGCATTCTTAAGAAGTCGAAAATTCCTCATAAAGTGCTTAACGCTAAGTTCCACGAACACGAAGCAGATATCGTCGCTCAGGCTGGTAAGCCAGGCGCGGTTACGATTGCGACTAACATGGCAGGTCGTGGTACCGATATCGTGTTAGGTGGTAACTGGCAGGCAGAAGTAGAGAAGATTGAAAATCCAACTGAAGCGCAAATCGAGAAGATCAAAGCTGAATGGAAAGAAAGCCATGACGCTGTGCTTGCCTCAGGTGGTTTACATATCATTGGTACTGAGCGTCACGAATCTCGCCGTATTGATAACCAGCTTCGCGGCCGTTCTGGTCGTCAAGGTGACCCGGGTTCCAGCCGTTTCTATCTGTCGTTAGACGATGCACTTATGCGCATTTTCGCTTCTGAAAAAATGGGCAACATGATGAAGCGTTTGGGTATGGAACGCGGTGAAGCCATCGAGCATCCATGGGTTACACGTGCCATTGAAAACGCGCAGCGCAAGGTGGAAGGTCGCAACTTCGATATTCGTAAGCAGTTGCTTGAATACGATGACGTGGCTAACGATCAGCGTAAAGTTATTTACGAACAGCGTAACGAACTTCTTGATGAAGGGGATATTAGCGAAACTATCGCCGCTATTCGTGAAGACGTTATTTCAAGTGTTGTTGACGAATACATTCCGCCACAGTCTCTGGAAGAAATGTGGGACGTAAGTGGCCTAGAAGAGCGTATGCGCGCAGACTTCGCGGTAGACATGCCTATTAAAACGTGGCTTGAAAACGACGATAAGCTGTATGAAGAAAAGCTTCGTGAACGTATTTTAAATGAAGTGATCTCTGCCTATAAAGAAAAAGAAGCAGTCGTTGGCGAGCAGGTATTACGTCAGTTCGAAAAGGCGGTGATGCTTCAAAACCTAGACAGCCATTGGAAAGAGCATTTGGCAGCGATGGATCATCTACGCCAAGGTATTCACTTACGCGGTTATGCTCAGAAAAACCCTAAGCAAGAGTACAAGCGTGAGTCATTTGCCTTGTTCTCGCAAATGCTTGAAGCGCTGAAGGTTGAAGTAATTACTATTCTTGCACGCGTTAAAGTACAAGCCGAAGAAGATGTTCAAAAAGTAGAAGAGCAGCGTCGTCAAGCGGATGACGTGCCTAAAAACTTTGAACATGAAGAGGCGAATGCTGCGCCAGAAACCGCAAGCGATGCAGTACGCCCTCAGGTTCGTGAAGGCGCTAAAGTAGGCCGTAACGACCCATGTCCTTGTGGTTCGGGCAAAAAGTATAAGCAGTGTCACGGTAAGCTTAAGTAATGAAAGTCGTACATGTTGCTGTGGGTGTTATCGCCCGCGGCAATGAAATTTTCATCACCCTTCGCCCTGATGACGTTCATCAAGGCGGGAAGTGGGAATTTCCAGGTGGAAAGGTGGAAAGCGGTGAAACTGTTCTTCAAGCATTAAAGCGAGAGCTTGCTGAAGAGGTGGGGATTAACGCCAACCACAGCGAACCCGTTATAGTCATTACTCACGACTATGGCGACAAGCAAGTTAAGCTAGACGTTCATCGAGTGAACGATTTTACTGGCGAACCTCATGGCAAAGAGGGGCAACAGTCTCGCTGGGTAAATGTTGATGCACTTAATGCGTCAGATTTTCCAGAGGCAAATGTCCCAATAATTAAAGCATTACAGCAATAAAAAATGGCCACATTACATGTGGCCATTTTTTTTAATTCACGCTTTCCCGCGTCTTGAGCCTCGCTATAGTTCAATGCGCTCAGACGTTGCAAACGCCACATCTAGCTTGAAGTACGCCGCCTCATTAATAAAGTGCGGGTAGGTTTCGCTTTCGCCTTCCCACAAAATATCTTTACCATCAAATGTTCTAAAAACAGGCATGCCTGGTAACAGCGGTTTGAAGTCGCTGTCCTGAAGTGCGTGGTGAATCATTGCGGTTCGATGGCCATTTTCATTTAATGGAAAAGACACATTGTCGCCTAAGCGAAACGCTTCACACTTTGGCAATGTTTCAGCGTCGATTTGACCATTGTTATAGGCCATACAGAAATCCAAAATGGCTTCAGCCATAGTCTGGGTTAACAGATAAACATCTTCTCGCAACACGCCTTGTGGCTGGCCACCCACTTCTATCATTACGCCTTTTTTACCTGTGGTGCAAAGATAGCCATGTTCTAGAAAAGCTTTTTCATCTTCTACCAAAATATTCGCTTCTGGCATTTGCTGCTTAACGTATCGAGCTAATTGAATATGAAATTCATCGGCTTCAAGAATGATAAGGGTAGCGCCCATCTCGCTAGTAGTGTTGTGAATATCAATGACAAAATCTGTCTGTGAATTGCCTTTTGGTCCGAACTTATCGTTTATTGATTTAGCGAGTATGGCTTCTTTGGAAGCCGCTGAACTTTCTAGGCGTTCTAATGTAAATTGTCGGTTTAAGTCTTCTTCAACAAAACGAACATTGGCAGCGAGCGCCGCTTCGTTTGCAATATTTAACGATATGTTCAAAGTGTTAAATCGCGCAGGCATTCCATATTGTTGCCAGTTTCTGATTAGCTGAATGCCACTGGTTTCATTACCGTGAGTACCACCAAAAAGCGCGATTGATTCAAACATTGGGTTTCCCTTCGAAGCGAGTGCACATCAATATTGATATGCACTGAAAATGAAATCGTTAACCAGACACATTGCTAAACCATGCGAAGGCTATGCTGATGTGCTGCAGTCATTGATTGATGAAGAAATACTACATTAGACTGCGGTTGGCGCAAATAGCTTTAAAGGGTATTTCACACTATTATTCAGAAACTTCGCTCGAATATTGTTGGCGATAACGCTTGGTCAATTTTGCGGACCTGAATTGATCTATTATCAGCGAAAGTATCGGGCTGGCACTTGAAACAGGTTTTTTTCCTTTACCAATTCTGCGTAGCTGGCGTTTCACCTGTGCCATTGTCGCTAAACCCGCTAGCGTTTTGTCTTTCCAATTAACAATGGGAATGACACCTTCTAAAAGAGGTATTCTTTGCCATTGGTTTGGAAGGTCGGGTGTTATAGCCAATGCGCTAGCAATGCCAACCATTTGAACCCCACTATTAATTACATTCTCAGCAATGGGTAGTCTTCTTATGCCGCCTGTTGTCATTATTGGAAGTGTGGTTGCATCTGCAATTTGCGCGGCAAATTCAAGAAAGTACGCTTCACGAGAAAGCGTTCTATTGTCTGCGGTTCGACCTTGCATGGCAGGGGACTCATAACTCCCTCCGGACAGTTCAATCATGTCAACGTGTAACGTTTCGAGTAACCTGACCACCTGCAGGGCATCTTGTACATCGAATCCGCCTCGTTGAAAGTCAGCAGAATTAAGCTTTACAGCAATGTCAAAGTCGTTACCGCAGTGTTGCTGTATTTGTTCAGTAATTTCAAGAAGCAAGCGTGCTCTGTTTTCTAACGTACCTCCCCACTTGTCTGTTCGTTTATTGGTAAGAGGTGATAAAAACTGAGCCAATAAATACCCATGAGCAGCATGTATCTGTACACCGTGGTAACCTGCCTTTTGCGCTAGCCTCGCTGTTGTTACGAAGCGCGTTATCACATCGTTTATTTCATCTTCTGACATCGCTTTCGGTTGCCCGAATAAGCCAGAGTGCTTTCCCATATCTAACGGTATATCAGACGGTGAAAGTACTTTACCACCCATTTTTCTGAACACCTGACGTCCTGGATGGTTTATTTGCATCCATAAGCGAGTGTTGTTTCTTTTCGCTTCATTGGCAAGTTCTTCGAATGGCGCTAATGGCGTAGATGATTCTAAAGCAAGGCCTCCAGGACCTGTCATGGCCATGTGGTCTACCATCACGTTGCCAGTGATAATTAAGCCAACGCCACCCTCAGCCCATGTACGGTAGAGGGTGCGTAATGCTTGCCCTGGTAGTTGGTTTGTTTGAGCCATGTTTTCTTCCATTGCTGCTTTGGCAAGACGATTTTTTATAGTGTTACCGTTCGGTAACGTAAACGGTGTAAAAACAACAGATGCCATAGGGTGCTCTCCGAAAGACTTAAATAATGTTGTAATTACTATAAGCTTTAAGTTAACTTTAAGGTCAAGGTTAAATTTGAAAAGAACAGATTATGCGTATTGGTCAACTTGCTGAGACGGTTGGTCTTCCAACAAGCACCATCCGGTTTTACGAGCAAAAAGGGCTTATGCCGGCGGCTGATAGGACGGCGAAAGGGTATCGCAAATACGATTCCCAATCGGTAGAGCGCCTGAAGATGATAAAGTTTGCAACAAGCCTTGGCTTTTCACTTGATGATTTGCCTGGGTTGTTTGCAAGTGGCGAAGGGTTAGATCATCAGCAAGTTATGTCTCACTTAAGAGATCGTGCTGCTGAAATTAATCATTTGCTAAAAAC
Source organism: Alteromonas sp. 07-89-2 (assembly GCF_013113925.1). Taxonomy (NCBI): domain Bacteria; kingdom Pseudomonadati; phylum Pseudomonadota; class Gammaproteobacteria; order Alteromonadales; family Alteromonadaceae; genus Alteromonas; species Alteromonas sp. 07-89-2. Next base: position 36,876 of record NZ_VTYM01000014.1, read on the forward strand.
ACTGTCGCACCAAAAAGCGCAGATGGAGCATTTAATGCAGCGCCTGGGCGAACTGTGGGAGCAAGGACACTGTATGAGTGCTTGCGAATTAGATGGCTTACTATCAGAGCTTTCAATAAAAGCGAAGTAACCGTTAAGTTAAAGTGGCGACTCACTGAAATGACAGCCCTTTAACATCAAGTGCTGCGTCTTTTATAAAATCGATAAATGCTCGCACCCGTGCAGGCTGCATAACTGCCGGGCTCCACAGCGCATGCATTGGCATGACAAGTTGCTGGTAGTTTGGGAGCAACTCCACCACGGTCCCACGTTGCAGCGCATCGTAAAAGGCCCAGCGCGGCCCTGCATGAATTCCAAAACCATCTTCAACTGCGCGCACCACAGAATGTACAGCGTTGATAGTAACGCCGCCGTAACGTTCAATTTGATGAGTGCTGCCATTTGGCCCTGTTAAATGTAAAGGCTGCTGGCGATTGGCTGGCGAAAAGAAGATATGCTCGTGTTGCGTCAGCTCAGAGGGGCTCATGGGTGTGCCGCGAGAAGCAAGATAGTCGGGGGAAGCTACCAGTACGCGAGGTACATCTGCCAACTTCCTCGCTTTTAAAGCAGAGTCTTTTAATTGCCCCACACGAATTGCTACATCAATGCCTTCTGTGATGAGGTCAACAAACTGGCTCGACAGCGTAAGCTGAACATCAACCTTGGGATAACGTTTGCGAAATTCTAATAGCCACTGGGTGACATACCGCTGCCCAAAGTCGATAGGTGCATTTATACGCAGTAAGCCCTTAGGTACTGCGGCTTCACCCGACACCCCCAGCTCGACGGCTTCGATTTGCGGAAGTAGCAGCCGCATTTGCTGGTAATAACGCTCGCCTGCGTCGGTAGGATGGCTTTTAGCCTGTGTTCGATCTAAAAGCTGGCTTTTAAGTCGGCGCTCCAGTGCCGCTACTTTACGCGATACGCTAGATGGCTCAAGCCCTGCCTCGCGAGCAGCGGCGCGAATGGACCCTAGCTCTACTACCCGAAGAAACAATGCAATATCACCGAACGGGTTGTGACTGCTCATGTTTGCGCTCCTAACACCACTACGTGCGTTGCTAATTATGCAACACTAATTGGCTATTTTTACATCTGCACAAAGAGATTTGCAACACATACACTGAATATGAACTTAGCGAAGCAGCAAAGCACGACGCTTCTAAAACGACATGAGGAAATAATGATGACATATTCAATTCAAGACAAAGTAGTACTGGTTACGGGCGTATCTTCAGGTTTAGGTAAGGTGTTGGCCGAGCGTTTATTGAATGCGGGAGCACGTGTTGCAGGTACATTCAGAAAGCCTGAGCAGGCCGCTGACTTTGAAAAAACGTACCCCGGGAAGGCGTTGGGCATTGTGATGGACATTACCAGCAATGCCGCAATTCAAACGGGAGTAGATAAAGTGATAGCAAAATTTGGCCGTATTGATGTATTGGCAAATAATGCTGGGGTAGGCACAGTTGGTGCCATAGAGGAAACCTCTGACGACGAGGCAAGAAAGGTATTCGACGTTAACTTTTTCGGTGGATTAAGCCTTATTCGTGCAGTGTTGCCACTCATGCGAAAACAGCGCTCGGGTCGCATTCTTCAGTTCTCAGCCATAGGCGGATTCATTGGCGTTCCCGGTTTAGGTGTGTACACCGCTGCGAAGGCTGCCACCGACATTTTAGGGGAAACGCTAGCGAAAGAGCTGCAGCCTTTTAATATTTACACAACGGTGTTAACAATAGGTGTATTCCACACTGAATTTGCAGGCGGTTCACTAAACTACACCGACGCGATAATAGACGACTATGCGTCAACACCTGCAGGTCAGTTTCGCAATTTTATAGGCAACCTGCAGGGCAAACAGCCAAACGACCCAGCAAAAGGGGCCGATGCCATTTTGGCACTAATTGAAACCGATAACCCGCCAGTTCACGCTGCATTAGTTGGTGATGCAATGGGCGGCATGCGAAGCAAGATGGCAGAGGTAGAAAAAGAGCTCGTTGCCTGGGAGGCCAACGCATTATCCACGGCAAAAGCGTAACAACGCTATGCCAGTCATGGCCAGCGTGTGTGTTACACGCTGGCGTTTCTAGCCCCTAAACTCAAGCTTTGTAGGTATGCTGGGGTTACCGATAACAAAGTCATTTATTCTGCATGAATACGCTAAGGGTTCAATTGGTTAGTTTGGTGGATGTAGTTAGCTTAAGTTTCTTACCTAAACCAAGCAATACGGGTATCAGAATAAGCGTTATTGGTGTAGCCAACAACTCGCCAAATACCAAGGATATAGCGGCGGGTTTGAGGTATTGAGCCGTTTCTGAAGTTTCCATCAGCAGGGGTAGTAAACCACACACGGTAGTTACGGTGGTAAGGAAAATGGCTTTCATTCTGCTTTTGCCAGCCTCAAAAAGTGCATCAAACAGTGGCATTCCTTTACGATGTAATTGGTTAAAGCGCGTCATCAGTACCAGAGAGTCATTTACTACTACGCCTGTCATCGCCATCATGCCAAATAAAGACAAAATACTAACGCTAACATCCATTACCGCATGCCCTAAAACCGCACCAGCAAAACCAAAGGGAATAACCGACATAATTATCAACGGCTGAAAATACGATTTAAGCGGAATAGCTAACAATACATAAATAAGAAATAGAGTCATCAATAGCGCTTCTTTGAAACCAGACTGTACTTCGGTGATCTCTGAGAATTCGCCGACAGGAGTCACTTTAACGCCCGGATATTGCAGCAATAGAGCCGGCACCACATTAGTTTGCAAGGCTTGCCAAACTGATTCAGGAGAACTGATATCTCGATTGTGTCGCCATTGAATGGTAATAACTTCATCGCGATTGCGACGATAAAGCACCTCTGGAGTGCGACTGTATTGTATGTCACTCACTTCACCCAAACTGGCAAATCCACCGTTCGGTAAAACAACTCCTGTGCTCTTAAGCTGCGAAATGGATTTGCGTTGCTGTTCTGGTAACACAACCACAACTGAAATTTCTTCTGTGTCGTCCAATAGGCGATGTAATTCTATTTCGCCGAAAGCACCTCCTACTAGAACAGCAAGATCCCTTTGAGTCAGTCCAAGCTGCTGACCTCTTTCATTTAAGGTAACGGAAAGTTGTCGATGACCGGCTTGACTGTCATCGAAAGGATTTTCAACACCTGGCAAAGGTTTAAGATGTTCAATTAGGTGGTCAGCAACTTGCTTAGCGATATCTCTTGAATTAGCCGATATGGCTAGTGCTGTTCCACCCGCAGGTTCATCGGCCAAGGTGAAATTAAGTGAGTAGTGACCTTCTAAGTAGCCCGTCTCTTGCTTCCAAACGTCGAGTATTGATTGACTTGGGATACCTTGCAAAGCAGCTTTAGACAATTCGATAGTTGCTTCGATTTTCTTACCACCATCCACGGCAACCAAACTTTTGGTCACCACAGGCTGATCAAATGCAAACTCGTTTTGCAATCTCTCATTGGTCGCAGTAATCGCTAATTCCATTTGCATTGCATTGCGGTTGGTTAGCGTCGGTGAAGCATCTTGGTCCATGGTGACAGTAGCGGTACCATACCGTCCCGGTATCTCAGGAAAAAAGACCGCTGGAATTGTTCCTTTAGCTAGGCCTCCCCAAGCAATCAACATAATTGAGCTAAACAGTAACAGAGTAGTAAATTGATGCCTTAGGGAAAGCTTTAACGTGGGTTCAAATACGTTTTGTGAAAACAACTGCAATCCCTGCTGACAGTATTCGCGTAATCCAGCAAACAACCGGCTGATCAAATTCGAGGCTGATTTTTCTTGAGAAGCAAAACTCAGGTGTGAGGGCAGTATCAGCTTGCTTTCAATGAGTGAGAAAATTAGCGCAAATATAACTACCGCAGAAAATCCAGCGAGTGTTTTCGCCAGCTCATTTTCTATCCATAGCATCGGCGAAAAAGCGGCAATAGTAGTTAACACACCGAATGTAGTTGCCGTTGATACGGCATTAACGCCCTGCCATGCCGCTTGTTTGGGATCGCGGTAAGTCTTTCGGGCATTGTGAATACTCTCACCAACGACTACTGCATCATCGACGAGAATGCCAAGGACTAAGATCATGCCGAACAAAGTGATGTCGTTAATGCTGGAATTAAACTGTGGTAAGTCCATTAACCAAACTGCACCTGCAAGAGACACGGGGATGCCTAACGCAACCCAGAAAGCCAAACGTAAATCCAAGAAAATACCTAGTATGACCAATACGATGAGCAAACCTTGAATGGCGTTATTGCTGAGTAGGTCTAGTTGTTCAGTGATGTAAGGTGCCATATCTGCCATCACAGTGGTTTCAATGCTGTCGGGTAAAAGCGGCTGAATATCTCTAAGCACGTCTTTTGTCGCATCACTGACGTTAAGTAAGTTGTCTTTTTTGCTGGTCGATATCATTAGCGCTACGGCTTGTTTACCAGCAAAGCGAACAATACTGTCATCTTTTTCGTGAGTACGTGTGACCTCTGCAATATCATGGAGCGTTAGCGTTCCTTGTGCAGAAGTGATGATGGGTAGGTTAGCCAAGCGCGTCAGATCATCAGCGAAACCATCACCCCTTAAAGTGATCCTGCCACTTTCTGTGTTTAGTTCACCACTTCGATATTCAAGTGACCACTGTGTGATTTGTTCTGCTAATGAATGCGGTGACACTCCATAGTGTTGCAGCTTTTGTGGGTCTGGACGAATCGACAGTTGGCTTTTCTTCTTGCCCAGATTTGTAATTTTTGAGATCTGAGGGTGATTTTTCAGCGCCTTCTGCACTTGATTCGTGGCTTGTTGCAAAGTGCTTTCATCCACATCACCATGCACAATAATAAATGAAGCCAAGTTGCCAAATTCGTCGGGAACTATCCTTGGACGCTCAGCTTTTTCTGGAAATCCTACAATAGATTCTACTTGATTCCGCACATTGTCGACTAGTTTGTCTAGATCGGTTCCTGCCGATTTACGTACGGTAATTTCCGCATAACCGGCGTAGGACGCGCTCATTACACTTTTGATCCCCGCCACGCCACTAATGGCGTTTTCAATTCGCTGGGTTATACTGCTATCGATTTGTTCTGGTGTTCCCCCTGGGTAAACCACCGTTATGCTAAGCTGCGAAGGCTCAATTTGAGGAAAGCTTTCAACACGGATATTACTCGTCGTCAAATATCCAGCAACGAGGATGAAAGCCATTAGAAGGTTGGCTGCGACTGGATTGTCGAGAAACCAGCTGGTTAACCACTTCATAACGTAATTCCCTGACTATCGACAACCACTGGCTCGACTTGCTGACCCACCAGCATTGTACTAATCGGAAAACGCACTAGCTCTCGAGTTACTTCCGGCTGTTGCATAAATTGAAAACAAACCCGGCCATCAAACTCTTCGTGGATCTGAATTTGGGCTTTGTTCAGACGCTCGTTCTCCACTATCCATACGTAGCCATCTGGAGTCATAACGGTTGAAGGTGCACACACAACATGGTCTATTTGCTGGCCGATAAGAGTAACGGAAACCATACTATTGGGAAGCAGCGACTTGTCTTTCATGTATGGGTTTTCAATATATAACACCAGCTGTGATTGCTTCGTTTGCGCTGAATGAGCAGGAATTTCATAGCGCAAACTGGCATCCCATTCTTGGCCTTTTTGGTCGGCAACAATAATGTTAGTTTTTTTGTCTAGGGCGCCTAATTTCTGTTTCTGGCTAGGGGATAGCTCCACATAGATATCAATACTGTCACTGGCGATAAGTGTAAAAAGTCTGTCTCCGGAATTTACCCACTGCCCAGGCACAACCCAGCGTTCAAATACAACTGCGTTAAATGACGGGTATATGTTGGTTTCAAGCAAGCGTTGTTGGGCTTGGTTTCGAGCATTTGTTGCTGCTTTCAGGTTGGCTTTGGCAGCTTCAATGTGAGGTTCAAAACGGCCAAAAGCAGTAAGCTTATTACCAGCAGAGACTTGCTCAGTGACCGTTTGCTCATGTTGATAACGAGCCAACTCTAACTGTGCTTGCTTTACCTGAGCATCGGAATTGGCTAACTGAGCTTTGTAGCTTGTGTCGTCAATCGCGACCAGCAGGGTTTCAGGTGTAACCTGATTACCTGGTTCCGAATCGTTGTTTAAATTTAAGACACGCCCCTCTACTGCAGAAATTAAGTCAACTTTCCATCGGGCTTGAGTAATGCCAACAACGGATTCTTTTACACCATAAACTGTCGGTGTTAATTCAAGTGTGCTGACTTTCAATACGGGTTGCTGGCCAGCTGACTCACTCGATTCAACACGTTCTTCTGTCACCACCCAGAGTACTGTCGTTATAAACAACGCCGCTACGCAAACTTGAACTAATCTACGCTTTGTAATCACAGCCTTCTCCAAAATAAATTGCTTTACACTTTTTGAGACATATGTGTATCATAAGTGTATTGTTTTTATGAAACAAGTGTGTCTCATAAATTATTTTTTATTGCGGAGGTGATTTCATGGCTTCAACCACAGATGCGCGCTCAGAACGCTCAAGAATTGCATTGATTCAAGCGGGTATGGTGCTTCTTGCCGAAAACAAAAACGCTAGCCTTTCTGACGTAGCGCAGGTAGCAGGTGTTGGTCGAGCAACGCTGTATCGCCACTTTGAAACGCGCGAGCAGTTGATTGAGGCGGTTGCCAAGCAGTGTGTCGAATCTTTCGACGAGGCCACCGCTTCAATAGATAAGATGGCTTCATCTTATCTTGATGCCATTCGCTTAATGTTCGTGAAGGTAATGCCTATGCACAAAGAGCTCACATTTATCATGAAGCTCGATGCAATCATCGAAGACATTGCCAGCCTTGACGAGCTCTATCATAAGCAAGACGAAGAGCTTCGTGATCTGCTCATTCAATGTCAAAAAGAAAAAAGTATTCGAAAAGATCTTTCTATCGACTGGCTAATGGCATTGTTAGACGGCCTGTTTATTGCTGCTTGGCAAATGGTCGCTAAGCACGATGTATCTCACGCTGATGCTGCCAAAATGGCGTTCGAGAGTTTTTGTGCTGGCGTGGCTAGCAAGGACTAATGCTTTGTTCTCATTAACCGCAATCTATAGGCGCTACCCGTTTCGTATCTCACTCACAATGCTTTTAGTGGTGTTTGAATCCTTGTTAGATTTGCTGTTTCCTTTGGTAATCGGTTGGGCCGTCAATGATCTGGTTAAAGGCGAATATCACGGACTGGCTATGCTAGGTGGTTTAGGTTTAACCAGCTTGCTTATGGGCTCTGCCAGACGATTCTATGACACCCGTGTTTACAGCGGAATATACAGCGATACGGCGTCAAAAATGGTGTCCAATGGTCGTAAAAAGGGGCTATCAGTCTCTAAAATCAGCGCACGAAGTAGTTTGCTTACCGAACTTGTCGAGTTTTTTGAACACTCAATTCCAGGTATCTTTCTTAGCTTAATTGGTGTGGTGGGCACTCTTGCAATTATTGCGACCCTGAATATTGAGATATTCTTTGCCTGCCTTGGTCTATTGTTATTGATGATAGCCATGTACCTAATAACTGGGGAGAAACAATACCAGTATCATACTCAGTACAATCAAATACTTGAGCAACGTGTAGACATTTTGACACAAAGAACGAATACGGCCGTTCGCAGTCATTTTCTCAAGCTGATGCGCTGGAACGTAAAGCTGTCTGATGTGGAGACATTGAATTTTGGTGTCATTTGGTTTGGCACTATATCGCTATTAGTAGCGACACCGTTACTGGCGATTAACGGTACTGACAGCGTACCAGAGGTTGGTACTATTCTGGCTATCTTGATATACGTTTATGATTACAGTGAGAAAGTTGTTACCTTACCGTTTTTTATTCAGCAGCTCATACGACTCAAAGAGATTTCAAATCGCATGAACTAGCCATAACATTGGCTTGCAACACGACTAAAGCTCTACTGTTTGATGGCGCGATGCTGCTCAGGCACACATTATTTCGGCTTTCACCGCTGAAGTTTTTACCGAGGAGGTTAGCTACGAGCTAGGCGCAAGAAAGGATACTTATTAATTTAAGCCAGTGAATTAAGACGTGTTGCATAAAGTGCTAACCCTGTATTTAACGACTGTAGCAAAATGCGATACTGGGCAATTGCCCAAGATGATGGGTTTTGCGAAACGATACATGTTATTTGAACAAACTAACTAGTATTACCATATTTACCACTCTATTATGTTGCGCTTTGTGATTATCAATTAACAAAGTGACACTATGAAATTCCCAATAAAAAAGCTAATAAAAATTGCATCATGTACTGCACTTTTTTCTTTTTGTGCGCAGGCTACCATCGTTGAGTTTGTTACCTCGCAAGGCAATATACGCGTTAACTTGCATGACACCACTACACCCAAAACAGTCGAAAACTTTCTTAGCTACGTTAATGAGGGTGCGTATACAGACACTATTATTCACCGTCTAGAAACCGACTTTGTTGTGCAAGGTGGTGGCTTTAAATACGAAAATGGTTTTAGCCATGCTGCTGTTGAATCAGAGCCAGCGGTGGGAAATGAACCGGAACTGTCAAATGTCAGAGGGACAATCGCCATGGCTAAGGTTGGTGGTAACCCCGATAGTGCTACCAATCAATGGTTTTTCAATATCAACGACAACAGCGCCAATCTCGACGTTCAAAACGGTGGCTTCACTGTTTTTGGGCAAGTGTTTACAGAAGACATGGCTATTTTGGAAGACATGCAAGCGTTGCCGCGCTGCCTAAACGACTTTGGCAGAACGCCCATGGTTAACTTTACCAGCGAGCAGTGCACAAGTGGCGCTATGCCGGGGTACGAGAACTTTGTTACCGTCTACGCTATCAATATTCTTGATAGTAATGAAGTAACAGACAGTGAGCTGAATAAAACACCTAACACCCTGATTGATCAGCAGCCCGGGAACGACAATGGTGGCGATGACGGCAGCAGTGAAAATGGCGGTGGTGGAGCTGCATTCTGGTTGTTGCTTTTGGGTGCGGCCGGATTACTTAGAAAGCGTTAAGGCTCATCAAAACCTATTGTTTTATCAAAAACACCCACTGAGCTTAACCTTTGTTTAAACTCAGTGGTTTAATGTTTAGTGCTTAAAAAAGTCATCTGACTGCTGCGCCAACATGGCCTCAATTTCTTCTACATCTATATGTTTTGGCGTAGCGTCTTCTGCTGGCTTACCGGCAATTTTTCTATCTTCTGCTGCCCACTCACCTAAATCGATAAGCTGACATTTCTTGCTGCAAAAAGGGCGAAATTCGCTAGCGGGTGACCAAACAACTTGCTTGGCACAAATAGGACATTTCACTTCCATTATTTACTCCAGTGAAATACGTCGTACATAACATCTCGCTATTGCGAAATGTTCATTCTAGACAGGAAAATAAGATTTATGCGTATAGTTTAACAGGCGGCTAGGTGAAACTGAATACTACTTTCAATTGCACCGGTATGCCCTTCTTTCGGTGTGAACTGCATAAAGCGAAGCGCGTAGCGATACTTGTTGCCACTGAGCGTAGGGTAATAACCTTCATCTACACTACATTTAACGCGAATTAGCTCGTTTTTATCTTCGGCTGCGCCCTGATAAAAACCGTTGTCAGCTACAACATTAACAAACTGTCCACGTTCACGAATAAACGAAAGACTGACCGCGATAGCATCGTCAAGTAAACCCAACGTTTCAAGCCATTGAGTAATTTCTTCTTGGCGCTGTTCTAATGGTTGCTGTAGCCAAAAATGTAAATTGGGTAAATCAAAACTACATGCGCCACCGGGAATAGCAAAACGCTGGCGAATAGCGCTTAGCAATTTGTCGTCTTTTAGTGCACTACCAAATCGACGATCGGTTTTAAGCTTTTCTTTCAACCTAAGTACCGTTTTAAGTGCTTGGTCTAACGCAGTGCTATCGATTTTGGGGTGTTTAGACCAATACACTAAATTCTTTTCGTGAGCTTCGAGATCTTTAGTTAAGTCAGAGCGAAGATCTAATCGTTCAATGAGGTCGAGTAATTCGAATAGCTGCTCAAAAAATACAAGCTGAAGGTGTGTATGCTCTGATTTAGCGGTAATTTTAAGTTGCCCAAGCAGCTGCTCTACACGTAAATAATTACGTACTTTTTCCTTAAGTGGAAATTCGAATACAGCGTTACCCATGGAACCCCTTAAAACACATAGACTTAGAAAGCTTGCGGTTGAAATATTATAGACCAGCGAATGGCAATAAGCCTAAAGCATCAAAGCGTTTAAGCCAAGTATACTTGTTCGACAAATTAATACTTTGACGTTAATTGGTCAAAAAAGTTTCAAAAAACGAATGAAACGTTGAAGAACAGTGTTTTGAGAGGCTTTATGCTTTTTACGCAGTAGGCGAGGTTGCACCTTGTAGGTGAGTTAAGATGATGCTGTAGAAAGCGCCAACAATCGTTCATGAAGAGCAGACACTTGCGACTCTAACGCTTGTAACGTAGTACTGTTATCTAGAACATCGTCAGCAGCATGTATTCTTTCTTTACGTGAGGCCTGCGAAGCCATGATACTTCTTATTGTAGCTTCTGCGCTGCCATCGCGTTTAAGTGCACGTTCTAGCTGTACACTTTCAGGGCAATCTACTACCACTACGTGGTTACACATTTCAGCAAGCTTGTTTTCCACCAAAAGGGGCACAGACAAGATTGTGTACGCACTAGTAGATTCAGCAATAAGCTGTTGCATACGCATCCGAATAAGTGGGTGAAGTAATTCGTTAAGCCATTTTTTTTCTTCATTATCAGCGAAGACTTTTTCACGTAACGCTGCGCGATTTAAGCTACCGTCTTGAAGCAAGATGCCGTTTCCAAAGTGCGCTTGTATTTGGTTTAGTCCTTCAGAGCCAACTGCTACCACATCTCTAGCTACTTCATCTGCATCAACAACATCAATTCCGAGGCGTTCAAACATTGCAGTTGCAGCAGATTTTCCACTGCCAATACCACCCGTTAAACCCACTACAAAAACTTGGCGTTGTTTTTTCATATTTGAAGCTACCTTACTCATTACAGCACATACTCGAGATAGGTGGTGATGATTTCGTCTTTAAACAGAAGGGTTAGCCATCCTGCTACGGCAAGATAGGGGCCAAATGGAATTGCCAGCGATTTGCCTTTGTTTTGAAATACCATAATTAACACACCAGCCACAGCGCCAACGAAAGAGGATAGCAAAATAATGACGGGCAGGCCTTGCCAACCAGTATATGCACCAAGCGCAGCGAGTAGTTTAAAATCGCCGTAGCCCATGCCTTCTTTTCCTGTTGCTAATTTAAATAGCCAGTAAACCGACCATAAACTTAGGTATCCCGCAGCTGCTCCAATAATGGCGTCTGTCGTACCTACGAACACGTGCTGAGTACTTAACAACAAACCTAACCAAAGAAGTGGTAGCGTTAGCTGGTCGGGCAATAACATTTTGTCTAAGTCAATGAACAGTAAGGCAACTAATACATAGGTAAATGCTACAGCCCACAGTGCTTGCGATGTGACACCAAATTGATAGGCAGCGAATGTACACGCAATTGCAGTGAAAAGCTCTACAAGAGGGTAGCGAATAGAAATGCCTACTTTACACTTGGCACACTTGCCTTTAAGAAATAAGTAGCTAATAACTGGGATGTTTTCCCATGCTCGAATTTTGTGACCGCAGCTTGGACAGGTGCTATCAGGCTTTACAAGGTTGAACACTTCTTGTGTCACAGCTGAATCGTCATCCGCTTTTCCAGCAACATCGCTTTCACTAAAATAGTTTTGATACTCTTGCTGCCAACTGCGCTCCATCATGATAGGTAAACGGTAAATTACAACGTTTAAAAAACTGCCTATCATTAAGCTGACAAGAAAAATGAGAGAGTAAAAAACAGCGGGGTATAGCTGGCTAAGCGAAATTATAGCGTCCATTAGGTGTGGTTCTTTTAATTTTTATATAGCGTTTCTTTTTAAGTAATGGGCACGTTATACCACGTTACCCATTTGGAATATAGGAAGATACATAGCCACAATAAGGCCACCAATCACCACACCAAGTACGGCCATGATCATAGGTTCAAGTAGGCTGGTGAGGCCATCTACCATATCGTCAACTTCAGCTTCGTAAATAGTAGCAATTTTACTTAGCATTTCATCGACGGCTCCAGACTCTTCACCAATGGCAATCATTTGCGTAACCATGTCAGGAAAGACTTGTGTTGCGCGCATAGCAACATGCATAGGCATACCGCCTGCCACCTCTTTGCGCATATATAATATGGCATCGCGATATACCGCATTACCCGAGGCTCCGGCCGCAGATTCAAGTGCACCTATTAGCGGAACACCTGCTGCAAAAGTAGTTGCTAACGTTCGGGTAAATCGGGCGATACTGGCTTTCTTAAGAATTTCACCAATAACAGGAATCTTTAGGATTTTGCGGTCTACCGAATCACGCAGCTTTTGGCTTCGCTTGTAAGTACGCATAAACATAAAGCCTGCACCGCCAATACCGATGGCGATAAAAATACCGTAGTCTTGCACAAACCGGGAAATAGCTAACACGAACTGGGTGAAAGCGGGGAGTTCTGCGCCAAAGCTACTGAAAATTTCCTCAAACTGTGGCACAACAAATATAAGAAGGATGGTCGTAACAATAAAAGCAACAACCAAAACCGCGATAGGGTAAAACATCGCTTTTTTGATTTTTGATTTTAGTGCTTCGGCTTTCTCTTTGTAGGTCGCAATACGGTCGTAAATGGTTTCAAGCGCACCAGATTGCTCGCCCGTGTAAACCAAATCGCAATACAAATCATCAAAGTAAAGAGGGTGCTTTCTTAAGGCTGATGAAAGTGGGTTACCAGCTTTTACTTCATCGGTTATTTCCCCGAGAAGTTTTCGCATCGAAGAGTTCGCGTGGCCTTGAGAAATCATCTCTAAAGATTGAATTAGCGTAACGCCAGCCGCAAGCATTGTAGCGATTTGCCGAGATATGACGGAAATATCTCCAGGTTTAATCTTCTGGGCACCGCCGAATAAAGGCTTAGCAAGCTTCTTTACCTTATTTGCGGAAATGCCTTGGCGTCGCAGTAGGTTTTTTGCTTCTGAAAGCGATGTAGCGGAAATTTCGCCTTTACGGGCTTGACCGTGCCGATCTTTTCCTTGCCATGTGAATACCGAAGCCGCCTTAGCCATTTTGTAATATCCAAAGTGAAGTTAAACAAAAAAACCCAGTTACAACACTGGGTTTTTCTTTTATTGGTCTATGCGCTTTTGATTAGCAAAGCGTTGTTGGTACACATGCTGCAGCCCAAGTAACGCGGCCGTCGGTTACTGTAGGAGTAAGTGTATAAGTAGCAGGGTTTGTACCGTCAGTAACACCAGAGTTACCAGACGCTTCAGCTTCGATTACACCGTTTAGTGTTGTAACACCAACAACTGTTGCAGATTGTGTTACGTCTGCCGGTACACCGCTTGTACCGCCGTCACACGCTGCTAGTGTAGCGTCAACAGTTTGTGCGCAAATTTCTACTGCAGTTTTCGCTGCTGCTGTCGCGTTAGTTACTTCTGTAAATTTCGCTTTTTGCGTGTAGTTCTGATAAGCAGGAAGCGCGATTGCTGCAAGGATACCGATGATTGCAACAACAATCATTAGTTCGATTAAGGTGAAACCTTTTTGGTTTTTAGTATTCATGTTCATCATGGTTTTTCTCCGGGACGTGTATAACACGTAAAGTTTAAATCTAATTCAAATTGACGTTTATACCCGAGTCGTCCTTTTAACGCCCCTGGTACTTGATACTCAGTATAGAATTTTATTTGTTGCTGACAAGTATAGGCAAATATACCTATGTCTAGCTTTTTCAGTATGACATGGATAGTCTTGCCTTTGCATGCTTTATTGCTTGAACTTTCGTATAAAAGTTAATGACTTATGTACGAGGAGCTAAGCGCTTACAGAAAGTATTTTTGAGAAATGACCGACGAACTGAAGCGGTAACCGTATTGCAAATCATACAGCCAATATGCTTCTTAATCTTTACCTTGAAACCCAATGATTCCGAGGAATATTTAGGAAAACGAAAGGCCTGAAACGAGTTGATTTTCTCAAAAGTAAAAATCAACTCGCGCATAATAGTTCACTTTTTGGCGTTGCTTTAGTTCAATGCCTTGTGGCGTGAATAAACGTCCATTGTGTTAATCACAGCAGTAATCGCGTTACGTTTCACGCGTTTGTTTACTAAGACAAACTAATACGTAGAGACAAGTCAATAGCCTGAACGTGTTTGGTTAACGCGCCAGATGAAATGTAATCTACGCCTAGTTGAGCAAGCGATGCCAGTCTTTCATCAGTAATGTTTCCTGATACTTCTAGTTTACATTGCCCTTTATTAAGCGCTACTGCCTGTTGGATCTGTTCGTTGGAAAAATTGTCAAGCATCACAATATCCGCACCAGCTGAAAGTGCCTGTTCAAGTTCAGCTATATTTTCAACTTCCACTTCAACAGGTTTGCCCGGCATCATGGATTTGGCTCGGCTTACTGCTTTTTCTATGTTGCCACATGAAAAAATATGGTTTTCTTTAATAAGGAAAGCGTCGAAAAGGCCAACGCGGTGGTTTTGACCGCCACCACAACGCACGGCATATTTTTGCGCGTAGCGCAGGCCAGGTAGTGTTTTGCGCGTATCAAGAATTTTGGTGTTAGAGCCTTCTAAAAATTTGGCATAAAATGCAGTAACCGTTGCCGTTCCTGAAAGCGTCTGTAAGAAGTTAAGTGCGGTACGCTCGGCAGTTAAAATAGCTTTGGCTGAGCCTTCTAAACTTACCAGTACAGTGTCAGCTTCAACGTTGTCGCCGTCTTTTACATGCCATGTCAGCGATACCGACTCGTCAATAAGGGCAAATGCCTGATTAGCCCAAGCAATTCCGCAAACAACGCAAGGTTCGCGTGTAATTATTGTGGCTTTTGCATTAACACTATCATCTATGAGGTTTGCGGTAATATCGTTTGCGGCATTCAGTTCGCCGCCAAGATCTTCGATAAGCGCGTTAGATACTTGTTCTCGTATCGCTTGCATATCTGGTGATGTCATCTTCATCGCTATGGTCTGTACTATTGTCTATTTAGAGGGTACGCAATATTAACCAATCTCCGCGCTGAGTAAACTCTAATTGGCGAAGAACACTCATTCCTAAGAGTATGTGGTCATCTTGCATACCGGGGTTTAAGTTTGCTTTAACATCGCGAACCACTATTTCACCAATTCGCAGTGTATTAATAGTAGATTCAGCTACTCTCACAACGCCATTGGCGGTGCTGGCTAGTCCCTCGCGCCCTGCTTTTAGTTGAAGTCTGTTAGCAAGGTGTGCTGGCACCGCGACATCAGTAGCGCCTGTATCTACCAGAAACACCACTTCCTCGCCATTTATGTATCCCGTTGTAACAAAGTGCCCTTGACGATTTTGCTTAAGGCGAACTTCGGTTTGTGACCCTATTCGCTTTGAGCTGGGTTCGCTATTTGGGTTTATTTGTTTTTCTAATAAATCGGAAAAAACAAACACTAATAAACCGAAGCCGCAAATCCATGCAAGTGCAACCATCCATTTGCCCGTCGACGTTGTCGGGTCTTGTTGTTCATTCATGCATAAACCTTTTTAAAACGTGATGTGACAATGCGCTTTTTATGAAGCCCGCTTTTTCAGGCTTTGTATAGCTTGTGGTATCGCCTTTTAATATCAATACACTCACGGGTAGCTTGATTTTTTAAGTGCTACAATGCCACACTTACTGTTCTATACAATGTAGGCGTTTACGCAAAAAATCAATTCTCGAAGCAAACACTATGGTGCTTTACAATCACGCTAGCTACACCCCCAGTCCGCATTTTGATGCACGCCCTGTCGACACAGATATTAATCTTTTAGTCATTCATAATATTTCGCTGCCGCCATCTCAGTTTGGTACGTCGGGTATTCGTCAATTGTTTACCGGTACACTTAACCCAGACGAGCATCCTTTTTATAAAGAAATTGAAGGTTTACGCGTTTCTGCTCACTGTGTTATTTATCGAACAGGTGAAATTGAGCAATTTGTGCCCTTTGATCAGCGCGCTTGGCATGCGGGGTTGTCGTCATTTCAAGGCAAGCATCGTTGCAACGATTATTCAATTGGTATTGAACTGGAGGGAACCGACACCTTGCCTTTCACCGATGCTCAGTATGAAGCACTGAAGAAACTCACTGATTTTATTATAAGTTGCTATCCTCGGATCACTTTAGGGCGTATCGTAGGTCATAATGATATTGCACCTGGACGTAAAACCGACCCAGGCGAAGCCTTTGATTGGGCAAGATACAGAAACCACGTATCTGGGGTTAGCTAGTTTTAGACTTTCTACCAGAAGCCGGGCGTTGTAAGTACGCTTGATGTATTTAAATAACCTAAAATTAAGTAGCCTGAATACAAAGCTGAGTATCTCACTTACCTTTGTTATAGGAACGCTGTAATTCAGACTGCCGTAGTAATAAATATTCGCTTTTAAAACTGCATCACCAAAAGGAAGCCTAACGCCTATGATGTTAATGAGCTTGTTACTAGTTCTCAGCTTAGAGCGGCTGATCACAAAAGATTCGAAGTGGCATATTGAGAAGTATGCGGCTGTGTATCGCGACTTTTTGCACGATAAAGGTTTTATTAGTCTTCGCGAAAGCGAACACGAGGGAAGCAAAGCTTCATCGACGGCGCTCTATTTTTATCTTTTGCTTCCTGCGGTTCTGCTAGGTGTTATTGAATATTGGCTGCTTGGTGCCTTTCTAACGTTTATTGAACAGAGTGTTGTGCTATTCATTTGTATAGGTTGTCCTGTATTAAGGGCTATTTATAAAAGCTTTCTAAACGCTGCAGAGCGGGGCGATCTTCAGGCGTGCAGCATGTATACCGACCAGCTTGGTCATTGCGCCAGTCAGTCTGATAGTGACGGTTCTGCGGGTGCAGAAGGTAAAAGCTTCGGCCAGCATCTTACGTGGCTGAACTACCAACATTATGCAGCTGTTATGTTGTGGTTTATTGCATTTGGTGCACCTGGTGCGTTGTTTTACAGCCTAAGTAGAAGCACCACTGAAGCACTATGCGAGGGAAATCATCCACTGAAAGGCGCGGCAGGCAGGCTGATGTTTGCCCTTGATTATATTCCAGTTCGCATTACCGCATTTGGTATGTTGATGATGGGGCATTTCTCGCGTGCATTGCCTGAATGGATAATGCACGCCTTACAATTCGACATTCCTGCCTATGACGTATTGACTCGAATTTCAGCAAAAGCAGAAGTGCTGACGCCTGATGAACAACAGCAGCAGACTGAAAATGCAGCAGTTGAACCTAAAGTGCTTGTAAAGTTAGCAAAACGTAATGTTATTTTTCTGCTTGTAATAACGTCGGCGCTGACCCTTATTGGAAGCTTGGCATAATCATTATTTTTAACATTTCATGTTGATGGTGCGTTTGGTCTACTAATTAATTGTATGTAGATCAGACGCTTCGCTAGGTATTTGGCTTAGTCTCTCCCTCATCAGACCAGTTGCTGTTCTTCTACTTTTCTTAACAATTTCAATAATAAAGCTTAACACCCAGCAAATTGCTCTGGCTTTGCTATGCTTGGGAGTATTTACCTCGAAATCGATCTGCCTTAAACTAGATAGGTAAAATGGTATTACCAATTGTGTCTGTGATTAAATTTTCCACGATTATTTTTTACATTCACCGCTGTTATAGCAGCACTGGTTTAATTAAAAGGATTATAAGCGCGCATGCGTCAGCAGCGAAAAAAACTCTCTGATGTGATTACCGAGCAACTCGAGTCAATGATACTCGACGGTACGTTATTGGCTGGTCAGAAATTACCGCCAGAGAGAGAGCTTGCGCTTGAATTTGATGTATCGCGACCTTCGCTTAGGGAAGCCATTGGTAATTTACAGGCACGTGGGTTGGTAGAACGTAAGCAAGGCGGCGGTACGTTTGTTAACCGCAACCTTAATTCTGCCATGACAGACCCCCTAATGGACTTAGTCAGCCAGCGTCCTGAAACTCAATTTGATTTGCTTGAATTTCGTCATGCGCTTGAAGGGATGGCGGCGTACTATGCGGCACTTCGTGGTCAACCTGAAGATTATAACGCATTGAAGCAAGCATTGAACGACGTACCTACGCCCAAAGCGCACGAAAGCAAGCGTGCCCAAGCTGAGGCGCTAGGACAGTTTTATATCATTATGGCAAGAGCATCACACAATATGGTGTTGTTGCACGTAATGAGCACCATGCAAAGCATGCTGGTGGACAATATTGAACGAAACTTTGACATGTTGGCAGCGCACCCTGAAGCGGTGGAAGACATTGCTAAGCAGCGTCGTGAAATTGTAGAAGCCATTGCTTCTCGCGACCCTGAAGCTGCGCGTCAGGCATGTAATACGCATTTGGCGTTTATTGAAAAAACGCTATTAACCATTAATCAACGCGATACCCGCGTACAGCGCGCATTGCGACGATTAGAGATTTAGTTACTAGTCTGACTTTTTTGAGATAAGGGCTAGATAGCTATTCATTCGCAGAGGCCGGTCAGGTTTTTCCTGTGCCACTGCAAAAGCAGGTGAGCCAGATTGGGTCACTGTGAGTACAACGTAATTTAGTTTTCCTTCTTTTAGCGCCTTTAAGAGTAGAGGCAATGCTAAGGGAGGATTTTCTATATAAGCAAAAAATAGGATGGCACCATGTCTGATATGATGCACCAAGATGTAGATCCTCAAGAAACTAAAGAGTGGATTGATGCGCTTGAGTCGGTTTTAGAAGAGGAAGGCGTAGAACGCGCCCACTATTTACTCGAAAAACTTATTGATAAAGCCCGTCGCAGCGGAGCGCATTTACCGTATGACGCTACTACTGCCTACATCAATACTATCCCAGCAGCGCAAGAGCCAAAAATGCCTGGTGACTTGACCATCGAAGCGCGCATCCGTGCGGCGATTCGTTGGAACGCATTGATGATTGTATTGCGTGCATCTAAGAAAGACCTAGAGCTTGGTGGCCATATTGGTAGCTTCGCATCATCAGCTATGCTTTACGATGTTGGCTTTAACCACTTCTTCAAAGCGCCTAACGAGAACCAAGGCGGCGACTTTATTTTCGCACAGGGCCATATTTCTCCAGGTATTTATGCGCGCTCATATATGGAAGGCAACCTAACTGAAGAGCAGTTAAACAACTTCCGTCAAGAGTGTGCGGGCGATGGTCTGTCGTCTTACCCACACCCTCACTTGATGAAAGACTACTGGCAGTTCCCAACCGTATCTATGGGTCTTGGTCCACTTCAAGCTATCTACACAGCGCGCTTCCTTAAGTACCTAACTAACCGTGGTATCAAAGACTGTTCAGGTCAGCGCGTTTACTGCTACATGGGTGACGGTGAGTGTGATGAGCCAGAGAGCTTGGGTGCAATTGGTCTTGCTTCTCGTGAAGGCCTAGACAACCTAACGTTTGTTATCAACTGTAACCTTCAGCGTCTAGACGGACCTGTACGTGGTAACGGCAAAATTATCCAAGAACTTGAAGGTACGTTCCGCGGCGCTGGCTGGGAAGTAGTGAAAGTTATTTGGGGTAGCTACTGGGATGAGCTATTAGCTCGTGATAAATCTGGCAAGCTAATTCAGCTTATGGGTGAAACGGTAGACGGTGAATACCAGAACTGTAAAGCCAAAGGCGGCAAGTACACCCGTGAAAACTTCTTCAACAAGTATCCTGAAACAGCGGCACTTGTTGCGAACATGTCTGACGACGACATCTGGCGCTTGAACCGTGGTGGTCACGATCCAGTTAAAGTATTCGCGGCTTACCAAAAAGCCATTGATACGAAAGGTCGTCCAACGGTAATCCTTGCTAAAACGGTTAAAGGTTTCGGTCTAGGTGCATCAGGCGAAGCACAAAACGTAGCGCACAACGTTAAGAAAATGGACGTTGATTCAATCAAAGCGTTCCGCGATCGTTTCAATATTCCTGTAGCAGACGAGAAAATTGCTGACCTGCCATACTTCAAGTTCGACGAAGACAGCGAAGAAATGAAGTACCTTCGCGAGCGTCGTGAAGCTCTAGGCGGTTACTTGCCTTCTCGCCGTGAACAGGCTGAAGAACAGCTTGAAATTCCTGAGCTAAGTGCATTCGACGCCATCTTAAAAGGTTCAGGTGACCGTCAAGTATCGTCAACCATGACGTTTGTACGTGTACTTAACGCGCTATTGAAAGATAAGAAAATTGGTAAGCGTATTGTGCCAATTATTCCTGATGAAGCCCGTACATTCGGTATGGAAGGCTTATTCCGTCAGGTAGGTATTTACGCTAATGAAGGCCAGAAATACGTACCTCAAGATGCCGACCAAGTCGCTTACTATCGCGAAGATAAGAAAGGTCAGGTATTACAAGAAGGTATTAACGAGCTAGGTGCAATGGCATCGTGGGTTGCGTCGGGTACGTCTTACTCAACGTGTAACGCTACCACTATTCCGTTCTACATCTACTACTCGATGTTTGGTTTCCAACGTGTTGGTGACTTGGCGTGGGCAGCAGGCGATAGCCAAGCACGTGGTTTCCTTTTAGGCGCAACTGCGGGTAGAACCACACTTAACGGTGAAGGTCTACAGCACCAAGACGGCCATTCACATGTGCAAGCGAACCTAATTCCTAACTGTATTACTTACGACCCAACGTATGGCTACGAAGTTGCAGTTATCGTTCAAGATGGTCTACGTCGCATGTACGGTAATAACGAGAATATTTTCTATTACCTAACATTGATGAACGAAAACTATCAACACCCAGAAATGCCTGAAGGCGATGATATTGCTGAGCAAATCATCAAAGGCATTTACAAGCTAGAGCGCGTTGAAAATGACAAGTCTAAGCTGAATGTTCAGTTGATGGGCTCAGGCACTATCTTGAACGAAGTACGTAAAGCGGCACAGATTCTTTGTGACGACTACAACGTATCTTCTGACGTTTACTCAGTGACCTCGTTCAACGAGCTAGCCCGTGAAGGTCAAGACGTAGCACGCTGGAACATGCTAAACCCAGAAGCTGAGCAAAAAGTACCTTACATTGGTCAGGTAATTACGAAAGACGCAGGTCCTGCGATTTCTGCCACTGACTATGTGAAGAACTACTCAGACCAAGTACGTGCGTTCATCGAAACTGAATACCGCTGCCTAGGTACAGACGGTTTCGGTCGAAGCGATAGCCGTGAAAACTTGCGTACTCACTTTGAAGTTAATGCGTCATACATTGTGGTGGCATCACTTTACGAATTGGCTCAGCGCGGTGACGTTGAGAAGAAAGTGGTAGCAGAAGCCATTAAGCGTTTTGAAATTAACGCTGAAAAACTTAACCCACTTTACGCGTAAGCCAGATAAGGTATTTTACATATGTCAGATATTCAAAAGATTATCGTACCCGACGTAGGCGGTGACGAAGTTGAAGTTATCGAGCTATGTGTTGCCGTAGGCGACAACATTGAGGCTGATGAAGGCGTTGTTACTGTTGAAAGTGACAAGGCGTCAATGGACATCCCAGCACCGTTTGAAGGTGAGATTGTTAGCCTGTCTGTATCAGTAGGCGATAAAATCAAAGAAGGCGATGTGATTGGTGAAATGAAAGTTGCCAATGGTGACAGTGCCGATGAAGGCGCGTCTGAAGAAAACGCTTCAGATGAATCTTCTAAAGAAGATGCACCTAAGCAAGAAGCACCAAAAGACGAAAGCAAGCCAGAAGCAGCGCCAGCTGCGTCTGGCAGCAGCGAAGTGATTGAAGTTGCAGTTCCGGATATCGGTTCTGACGACGAAGTAGACGTAATCGACGTATTGGTTTCAGTGGGCGACACCATTGAAAAAGAAGATGGGCTAATTACCCTTGAAACCGATAAAGCAACCATGGACGTTCCTTCAACACACGCAGGTACGGTGAAAGAAGTATTCATCAGTACTGGCGATAAAGTGAAAGAAGGTACGGTTGTTATTAAGCTTGAAGTAGCGGGTTCAGGCTCGTCTTCAAGTGAATCGGCGTCTAGCGATGCTTCTTCTGAAGCGTCTGCACCGGCTGCACAGGAAAGTGCAAAGCAAGAGTCAGCGCCAGCGGCGTCTGCCGGTAGCGAGACTATCGAAGTTGCTGTACCAGACATTGGTGAAGACGGTGAAGTTGACGTTATCGACGTACTTGTATCAGCTGGCGACACCGTTGAAAAAGAAGACGGCCTAATTACGCTAGAAACTGATAAAGCGACCATGGATGTGCCTTCAACACATGCAGGTACAATTAAAGAAGTCTTTATCAAAGCTGGTGACAAAGTTAAGCAAGGCACCTTGGTTGTTAAGCTTGAGACCAGCGGTGGTTCGTCTTCAAGTGCAGCTGAAAAGCCTGCTGAAGCGCCTAAGCAAGAATCGCCTAAGCAAGAAGAGACTCAACAAGCGTCACAGCAGGAAGCCTCGCAAGGTCGCTCTCCTGTGCCTCCAGCGCCAGAAGCCAAGAATACAGGTAAAGCACATGCTTCTCCTTCGGTTCGCCGTATTGCTCGTGAGTTTGGTGTAGACCTGACTCAAGTTAACGGCTCTGGCCCTAAAAACCGTATCTTGAAAGAAGACGTTCAAGCCTATGTGAAAGCTGAGCTTGCGAAACCTCGCACAGCAGCAGCTTCAGGCAGTGCGCCTGTAGGCGACAACGTACTTCAAATCGTGCCGGTTAAGCCTGTTGATCACAGCAAGTTTGGTGAGATTGAAGAACAAAAGCTTTCTCGAATTCAAAAGATCTCTGGACCGTTCTTACACCGTAACTGGGCGACTATCCCGCACGTTACGCAGTTCGACGAAGCAGATATCACTGAAGTTGAAGAATTCCGTAAAGAGCAAAACGCTTACCACGCGAAAATTAAGTCTGGTCTTAAGATCACGCCACTAGTATTCGTTATGAAAGCGGTAGCGAAAGCGCTTGAGAAATACGAAGTATTCAACTCATCACTGTCTGACGACGGCGAGAGCTTAATCATTAAGAAGTTTATCAACATTGGTATTGCGGTTGAAACACCGGGAGGCCTTGTTGTACCTGTTATTCGTGACGTGAATAAGAAAGGTATTGAGCAGCTGTCTCAAGAGCTTATTGAAACATCTAAGAAAGCCCGTGAAGGCAAGCTTAAAGCGGCTGACATGCAGGGTGGAACGTTCACCATCTCTAGTCTAGGTGGTATTGGTGGCACGGCGTTTACGCCTATTGTAAATGCACCAGAAGTCGCCATATTAGGTGTGTCTAAGTCTGAGATGAAGCCTAAGTGGAATGGTAAAGAGTTTGAGCCGCGCTTAATGGTGCCGCTAAGCCTGTCATACGACCACCGAGTCATCGATGGTGCGGTAGGTGCAAGATTCTCTACTGAGGTTGCTGCAAACCTAACTGACTTACGCAGAATCATACTTTAAATAAAAGGTCGAAAAAGTTTACAATATCAGTAACATTTTCGACGATTTTATAAGCCCATTTGGTGGCATTTAGGTTATGCTATTACACAAAAGTAATAGCATGACCCTACAAGAACAGGATTGAGGTTCACAATGAGCGAAATTAAAACGCAATTGGTGGTACTGGGCGGCGGCCCTGGCGGTTATTCAGCAGCATTCCGTGCGGCTGACTTAGGTATTGAAACAGTTATCGTAGACTCACGCGACACGCTTGGTGGTGTTTGTCTTAACGTTGGCTGTATCCCTTCAAAAGCCCTTCTTCACGTTGCTAAAGTGATGAAAGAAGCGAAGCACCTTGCTAGTCACGGTGTATCGTTTGGCGAGCCTACCATCGATTTAGATAAAATCCGCGAATACAAAGACGGCGTTGTTAAGCAATTAACAAATGGCCTTAGCGGTATGTCTAAAATGCGTAAAACCAAGCATGTACAAGGCTTCGGTAAATTTACAGGCGCAAACACCCTAGAAGTAAAAAATGGTGACGACGTTACTACCATTACTTTCGAGAAAGCGATTATCGCTGCGGGTTCTGAGCCAGTAAGCCTACCGTTCATCCCAGAAGATGATCGTGTAATCGACTCAACTGGCGCACTGGAAATGAAAGACATTCCAGAGAAAATGCTAGTACTAGGCGGTGGTATCATCGGTCTAGAAATGGGTACTGTGTACGAAGCACTTGGCTCGAACATTGATGTAGTTGAATTCTTAGATCAGCTAATTCCAGCCGCTGACAAAGACATCATGAAAGTGTTCATGAAAGACTACAAAGACAAGTTTAACATCATGCTTGAAACCAAAGTGACTGCGGTTGAAGCAAAAGACGATGGCTTGTACGTAACATTTGAAGGTAAGAACGCACCTGCTGAGCCAGTGCGCTACGACAAAGTACTTGTTGCTGTTGGTCGTAAGCCAAACGGTAAGCTAGTTGGCGCAGATGCGGCTGGCGTAAACGTTGACGAGCGTGGCTTCATCAACGTTGATAAGCAAATGCGTACTAACGTTGACCACATCTTCGCAATCGGTGACCTTGTAGGTCAGCCAATGCTTGCGCACAAAGCGGTTCACGAAGGTCACGTTGCAGCAGAAGTTATTGCTGGACAGAAGCATTACTTCGACCCACGTGCTATTCCTTCAGTAGCGTACACTGAGCCAGAAGTTGCTTGGGTTGGTCTAACTGAAAAAGAAGCGAAAGAGCAGGGCGTAAGCTATGAAACAGCAACGTTCCCATGGGCTGCTTCAGGCCGTGCAATTGCATCTGATGCAACTAACGGTATGACCAAGATGATTTTCGAAAAAGAAACGGGCCGCGTAATCGGTGGTGCTATGGTAGGTACCAACGCGGGCGAAATGCTTGGCGAAATCGGCCTAGCTATTGAGATGGGTGCTGATGCTGAAGACGTAGCATTGACTATCCATGCTCACCCAACGCTTAACGAATCAATTGGTCTTGCGTCTGAAATCTTCGAAGGAAGTATTACTGACCTGCCAAACCCGAAAGCGAAGAAAAAGAAGTAAATTAGCTTCTTTGTTCGAACTACGAAAAAACCGCTCATTGAGCGGTTTTTTTTATTAGGGCTTTGAATGTTTTAGAACCACTTTACCTGCGATAACACAACGCGATGACGAACATGCTAAGTCTCGCCGAGTGGGTAGTTATCTAAGCAGACTGGTATTAAGCCGTTTCTTTTCCAACCGCTACAGTGTCGCGTTCTTCGTCCATTTCATCATTGCTGGGCGTTTTCAAATGCGCTGGCGTGAATTCTTCACAGTCCATATTGCGCTGGTCCATAAAGCGTTTAACCGTTTCGGCGCAATAGGCTTTTCTACAGCATTGAGAGAGCAGCATTTCATGACGTTGTACACGCTCGCGAATAAATCTAACCACGAGACCTCTAAGCCACTGTAAGCCCGCGTCTTGATCCTGACGTTTGTGCCACATTACAGACAGCGGAGAGCTGACAATTTCTATTGGCGTTTCAAATACCGCCAATTCCCCTGAGAAAATTTCTTTTTCCATTACCAAAGATGGTGCTACACAAATAAGGTTGCTCTCTTTTAATAACGGTGTAGCGTTATAAAACTGGTTTACTGACATTGCCACGCGGCGCTTAAGGCCTAAATTCGTCAGCACCTGATCTGTAGGGCCAGTCACATCACCTGTAACAGAAACTAGAAGGTGGTCTGCCGCAACAAAGTCTTCTAAGGTCAATTGAGATTTTGCTAATGGATGATCGGGGCGCATTACCACAACCCAGCTTGGGTCGAGAACATGTTCGGCACGAATAACAGAGCCAGGCTCCTGATATTTAGAGAAAGTGAGCTCTGCTTCAGCATCTTTGAGTATTTTATCGGTTTCCATGTCGTAATTAGGAATGGCATGGATGTTAATACCAGGCGCTTCATTCTCAATAACTTTGCGTAGCGGGCCCCACACCATAGAAACGATGCTGTCAGTTGCAGCTATACGAAAGGTACGCTTAGCTGTTGCAGGGTTAAAGTCAGTTGGGTTAACGGCGACTTCGAGCTCGCCTAAAGGGCCCTGAATCTGGCTCCATAAATTTTTAGCAAATGAGGTAGGTTGAATACCGCGGCCGTCTTTAACGAACAGTTCATCTTTCCAGGCTGTGCGCATACGAGAGAGTGCGTTAGATACCGCAGGTTGCGTCATCGACAGCCTGTCAGCTGCGCGGGTAATTGCACCCTCGGTCATGATGGCATCAAAAATCATCAATAAATTTAAATCATGTGGACGCATGGTTGTCTCCGGTGTCTATTGCGGACAGTCTACTTTCACCTATCGAACAATGAAAAAAGCTGCCGTTTACTTCGTTTTTGGCTATGTAATTTAACTGACATAGTTTAGTTATAGGTTATAGCTAAAAGCATTTATTTTCCAAATGAATGCGACGAGCGACACTGGTACACTATATCGCTGTAACCGTTGATTTCCCTAAGCTCTCGCTTTTTATACGGTTATTCTCATTTTCTCTGCGAAACCATTCTTCTCAATCTTTAAAAGCAGTTGTCTCTGTCAGCCCGATCTTCAATATATAACATCATGTGATGTGTTGCATATAAAAAGATAATTATTTTTATTGTTGGTGGCGATGCATAATGCACAGCATCAAACTTTAGTTTAATTTTTAAGAGAATCTTGCAATGAAAACTTTTACCCGTTTATTGGCAATAGTAAGCCTAACTGCGCTTGTCGCTGCATGCGGTGGTGACGAGCAGGATCCAAGTCAATCAATGAGCGCTGGCGCAAATGCTGGTGTTCCTGTTGATGTGGCAACGGTAGTGTCTCAGCGTTTAACCGAGTGGGATAATTTTACAGGTCGTTTAGAGTCTCCGCAAATTGTTGCGCTTCGCCCTCGCGTGTCGGGCTACATTGACTTTGTTGCATTTGACGAAGGCGAGCATGTCAAACAAGGACAAACCCTATTCTTAATTGATAACCGCACGTTTAAAGCAGAAGTTGATCGATTGACTGCACAGCTTGAAGAAGCCAAAAGTCGCGTTCAGTTGGCTGAGCAAAACTATAGCCGTGCTTTTAAACTTCGTAAAACTCAGGCGGTTTCTGAAGAAGTTCTTGATGCCCGTTTAGCCGAGAAAAACCAAGCGCTTGCTAGCTTAAACCAAACGCAAGCCGCACTTGAAGTAGCGCGCCTAAACCGTGGCTTTGCTCGTGTTGAAGCACCTATTTCTGGACGTATTTCTCGCGCAAACATCACTGAAGGTAACTTTGTTACCGCAGGACAAACAGAGTTGACTCGCATCGTATCAACCGACCGTTTATATGCGTATTTCGATATTGATGAGCAGACCTACCTAAACTATCTAACCGATAAATCAGCGGCTTCAACAGCAGTGAGCGAGCAGCCGGTAGCGATGCGCCTTGCTAACGAGTCTGATTATAACCACTGGGGTCAAATTGATTTCATCGATAACCAGGTTAACGGTAGCACCGGCACACTTCGCGTACGCGCCGTATTCAATAATGAAGAAGGTCGCTTAATTCCGGGATTATTTGCACACTTAAAATTGGCAGGTGACACCGATGAACAGGGCATTCTTATCAAAGAAAAAGCTATCGGCACAGATCTTAATAATAAGTTTGTACTGGTTGTAAACGACGAAAGTAAAGTGGAATACCGTGCGGTTAAGCTAGGCGACAAAGTGGGCAGCATGCGCATCATCACAAGCGGCTTGAATGTAAACGACACCATTGTGGTTGATGGCTTACAGCGCGTTCGCCCTGGTGCCCAAGTTGCCGCTAACGAAGTGCCTATGGGTGATGAAGATGCTTTGGCAAATTTATCTAGCTGGCAGTCACGTGTTGATAATGCAACACAAGTAACCCAAAACATGGCGCAGTATGAGGATGTTTTATCTGGTGGTTCATTTGCCACAGGTACAGCAACAGCAGGTCTTAAGTAATGAACATTTCGCAGTTTTTCATTAGCCGCCCGATTTTTGCGGGCGTGCTTTCCCTACTTATTTTTATAGGTGGTGCAATTGCTGTCTGGCAACTACCTATCACTGAATACCCAGAAGTAGTGCCGCCTACCGTGGTGGTAACTGCGAATTATCCCGGTGCAAACCCAGAAGTTATCGCCGAAACAGTTGCAACGCCGCTAGAACAAGAAATTAACGGTGTTGAAAACATGCTGTATATGTCATCACAGGCAACCAGTGATGGCCGTATGACGCTAACAATTACGTTTGCCATTGGTACGGATCCTGATGAAGCCACAACGCTGGTACAAAACCGTGTAAATCGCGCTACGCCTCGTTTACCTCAAGAAGTGCAGCGCTTAGGTGTGGTAACTGAAAAATCGTCACCAGATCTAACCATGGTAGTGCACCTGACGTCGCCTGATAATCGTTATGACATGCTTTATCTTTCAAACTATGCTGATCAGTTTGTTAAAGACGAGCTAGCGCGAATCAATGGCGTTGGGCAAGTGCGCCTGTTCGGTGCTGGTGAATTCAGCATGCGAGTATGGTTAGACCCTAACAAACTGGCTGCGCTCCAGTTAAACCCTGGCGATGTGGCAGCAGCTATTGCCGACCAAAACCAGCAAGCGGCGGCAGGTAGCCTAGGTGCACAGCCTACGGGTACCAGCGAATTTCAGCTGCTTATCAATGTGCGCGGCCGTTTAAAAGATGAAGCCGAATTTGAAAATATTATTGTTAAGTCGGGTGAGAATGGTGAAATAACCCGTCTTAAAGACGTTGCGCGTATCGAACTAGGTTCTGAGTTTTATGCACTGCGTTCACTTATTAACAATAACCCTGCGGCAGCGGTGCCGGTTTTCCAAGCACCAGGCTCTAATGCAATCCAAATTTCAGATGACGTTCGCGCTCGTATGGCGGAACTGTCTAAGGCGTTCCCTGAAGGCCTTGAATACGAAATTGCCTACGACCCTACCGTATTTGTTCGCGGTTCGATTGAAGCGGTAATTAGTACACTTCTTGAAGCCGTATTGTTAGTTGTACTTGTTGTTGTACTGTTCTTACAAACATGGCGTGCGTCTATTATCCCACTCGTTGCAGTGCCTATTTCACTTGTGGGAACGTTCGCCTTTATGCAGCTAATGGGCTTCTCGCTTAATGCACTGTCGCTGTTTGGTCTAGTGTTGGCAATCGGTATTGTTGTGGACGACGCTATCGTTGTTGTCGAAAACGTAGAGCGTAATATTTCTGAAGGCAAAGCGCCGTTTGAAGCCACCGTACAAGCAATGAAAGAAGTAACCGGTCCTATCATTGCCACAACACTGGTACTTGCTGCGGTATTCGTACCTACTGCTTTCATGAGCGGTCTTACTGGGCAGTTCTATAAGCAGTTTGCCCTAACAATTACTATCTCTACGGTAATTTCTGCAATTAACTCGTTAACGCTTAGCCCTGCATTATCTGCATTGCTGTTGAAACCTCACGGTAAAGCGAATGACTGGTTAACCCGTTTAATGGATAAAGTGTTTGGCCGCTTTGTATTTTCACCGTTTAACCGTTTCTTTGACCGTAACTCAAAGCGCTACACTGGTGCTGTGGGTGGGCTTATCCGCAAGAGCAGTATCATCATGGTGCTTTACGCGGGTCTGTTAGGGCTCACTTACTTCCAGTTTGCCAATACACCAACAGGCTATGTTCCGCCGCAAGATAAGCAGTATTTGGTCGCCTTTGCTCAACTGCCTAATGCAGCAAGCTTAGACAGAACTGAAGAAGTGATCCGTGAAATGTCTCGTATTGCTATGGAACACCCTGGTGTTGAAGATGCAATTGCATTCCCTGGCTTGAATATTAACGGGTTTACCAATAGTCCAAGCTCAGGCGTGTTGTTTGCAACGCTGACTGACTTTGATAAAAGAACGACGCCTGATCTATCTGGTGGCGCCATTGCTGCCCAGCTTAACCAAAACTTTGGGTCTATAAAAGGTGCCTTTGTGGCAATATTCCCGCCGCCACCAGTAATGGGGTTAGGCACGATTGGTGGTTTCCGTTTACAGGTTGAAGACAGAGGAAACCTAGGCTTTGAAGAACTTGAGCGTGTAACGCAAGAAGTGATTGGCAAAGCGTGGGCACACCCAGCGCTTACCGATGCATTCACTAGCTTCACTGTTGCTGTACCTCAGCTCGATGTAGATGTAGACCGTGAAAAAGCGGTAAGCCAAGGTGTAAACATCGATACCTTGTTTACCACCATGCAGGGCTACTTAGGTTCGTTATACGTGAACGACTTCAACTTGTTCGGTAGAACTTACCAAGTAAATGTACAAGCTGATGCCCAATACCGTCAGGATATTGAGAACATTACGCAGTTTAAAGTGCGTAATGCACAAGGTGAGATGATCCCGCTTGGCTCATTCTTGAACATTGAGCACAGTGCAGGCCCTGACCGTGTTATGCACTATAACGGATACGTCACCGCTGAAATAAACGGTGCAGCAGCGCCAGGCTATTCGTCTGACCAAGCGAAGGCAGCTATTGAAGAAATACTGGCTGAAACGTTACCACTTGGCATGACTTACGAGTGGACTGAGATCACCTATCAGCAAATATTAGCGGGTAATGCATCAGCGTTTGTATTCCCATTAGTTGTGCTTTTGGTGTTCTTAGTACTGGCTGCACAATACGAAAGCCTGCGTTTGCCACTGGCAATCATATTGATTGTTCCGATGACCTTGCTTAGCGCGCTTATTGGTGTGCAAGTTTATGGCGGCGACAACAATATTTTTACCCAAATAGGTTTGATTGTATTGGTTGGCCTTGCAACGAAGAACGCCATTCTTATTGTCGAGTTTGCAAAAGAGCTACAAGACAAGGGGATGGACGCGCTTTCAGCTATTAAAGAAGCAAGTCGCTTACGTCTTCGTCCAATACTAATGACGTCCATTGCTTTCATCATGGGTGTACTGCCAATGGCGGTATCAACCGGTGCCGGCTCTGAAATGCGTCAAGCCATGGGTGTAGCAGTATTCTCAGGCATGATTGGTGTTACCGTATTTGGACTTATCTTAACTCCGGTATTTTATTACCTGATACAGCGTAAAGGTTAACTCTCCCGTCTACCCAAGCGTTGCCCTCTTAAGGGGCTCTTTAGGCCACTCATTTGAGTGGCCTTTTTTTTGCCACCATTGGTCAGCTTTTATCTCGTTTTGTGAAACCGAAAAGCTTATATTCGCTTGTATCCTGTTGAAAACAGAAAGAATGGAGATTCGAATGAAAATAGGTGCGGCGATAGTAATGGCGATGGGCATGGTGGTTGCTGTGTCTTTGCTTGGTGTTCAGGTGTCTTCTGCCATGAACGATATGCAAACGTGGGATAGAGTAGTAACCGTAAAAGGATTGTCAGAGCGAGAATACATTGCTGATCAGGTTATTTGGCCTATTCAATTTGTCGACGCGGGCAATGACTTACCTCAACTGTATGAACATATTGAAAAGAATAGCCTTCAGGTGGCTAGCTTTTTAGAAGAGAAGGGCATTTCAGCAGAGAGCATTACTATTGGAAAGCCTGAAATAAATGACAAATTGGCGCAACAATACGGAAGTAGTGAAAAAGCGCCATTTCGCTACAGTGCCATTCAAACCGTTACTGTCTTTTCAAATGATGTTGAAAAGGTGCGAGCGCTTATGCAGCAAATTGGGGAGTTAATTAAAACTGGTATTGTATTATCAGACCAAAGCTACCGCGCTCAGCCCGACTATGTATTTACCCGCTTAAACGAAGTAAAGCCGGAAATGATTGAAGAAGCTACGCTCAATGCGAGAGAGGTTGCGGAAAAATTTGCCAAAGATTCAAAAAGTACTTTGGGCAAAATTAAGCGCGCTAACCAAGGGCAGTTCAGTATTTCTAGTCGCGACAGTCATCATCCACATATAAAGAAAGTGCGCGTGGTTTCTACTATCGAATACACACTTATCGACTAGCGCATCAGGCTTTCGAACATGGTGTAGCAGTCAACAGGCCGTATTTCGTGCTATGCTTTGTCATATCGAAAAGGCCTGCGAGTCGAATTGCTTAGTTTTAAAGCAGCGTGGCTTAGATGATTGGAATGCCTTACTGCTAATGTCTAGTGGCTAGATGTTGGAGTATGCGTTTTAATTTATATTGATAAAGCTAAAGCGTGGCCACTGTTGCTTGCTTGAAAATGCAGCCCAAGTGGTATTCGTTTCACCTTTTGAAGGTTATGCCACTGACATGACGGAACAAAAATCACAATCCCAACAGCTGGAGTTTTTTGAAATTCCAAGCCCATGCATTGGTGTGTGTGAGTCAGGTCCAAGGGGTTTCTGTAAAGGTTGCTATCGAAGTCGCGACGAGCGCCTGTACTGGCTTAAGGTTGATGATGCAACTAAACGTAAAATAATCAGCGCCTGTGCGCGGCGCAAAAAAGCGGTGCTGACGCGCGCTCGCAAGCAACAGCAAAAAGAGCTGGGGGAATCAATTGGGCAGTTCACGCTGTTTGATGATCCGCCAAGTTCAGAATAAGCGGCCTTGAGTTTGTAAAAAGTAGACTGAGAGTTTCTAGATGTTGTTAGATAAGTATGTTTCGTATGCCGCGAAATCATTTACGTTACCGGATATATGCGTGCGCCTGCGTTCAACATTAGACGATCCCCGTTCCAGCGCCGAAGATATTGGCGAGCTTATAAGTGCTGATCCTTCTCTTACCGCGAAGGTACTAAGGCTGGCGAATAGCTCGCTGTTTCGGTTTCCTTCTCAAGTAGAATCTGTTGCCAAAGCAATCAGTGTGATTGGAGGCGAAGCTCTGTATAACTTGGTAATTGCAGAAACTGCCAGCACAGCATTTAAACGCTTTGATACTAAGTTAATAAATTTAGACAAACATTGGTATGCATCAGTGTATTGCGGCATGGTGGCCAAAAGTCTTGCGATGAGACTTAACGTGCGCGGAGCAGAACGCTTCTTTGTAATGGGGATATTGCAAAACTTAAGTGAGCTGGTCGTGGCCAAGAAAGAAACTAAACGTTATCAGTCATACCTGAATGCTGAGACGAATGTGTTGCCTCACGTTAACCAGTTGGATCATTTCGGTTTTACGTTTGCTCAATGCAGCGGTATCATACTAGAAAATTGGCACTTACCTATTGGGTTGTACTATCCGGTAACGTTCATGAATGATGAAGCTAAACATAAATCTGATGTAGATATCTGCGTCCTGTGTTTAGCAAATCGAATTACGGTAAGTCAGTTAAATAAAGAAAGTTACGCTGACATTGAACTTTTTACCCCTGAGATAGCCAATACAGTAAGTCTCAACATGGAAGTGATAAGTAATTCAATTGAATACGCCGAACAAGAAACGGCAAAAATTGTGTCGCTTATTCACTGAGCTTTCGGTGCAACAACTCCGTTACTTTACTGATAATTAGCAAAATGTAGTAAAGCTCATCCAGAGGATTGGTATAACAAGCGTCGTACTAAGACGTAATCTAAAAACTATAAAGCTCAACGTAAATCAGATTATGTTCAAAAAAATCTTCCGGCCAAGCATTGTTGTTGGCATTGTTTGTTGCTGCGTGTGTGTGCACGCAAGCGCGAGGGATCTTATACAAACCCTCTATCACGCAGACTTCACGCCCGACACCGATGACGAAATTCCTCGTTTTACGCTAGACGGTGAACTAGGTGTACTTGTTAACACTGGGAATACCTCTGCTGCCAGTGTGAAAGCTGCGGTCAATGCGGACCATGAAACGGAAAATTGGAGCAGTATCTACTTCGCCGAGTTGCTCTATAAAGAAAGTGGCACGCCGACAACAGAGCGAGACATCAGCGCCCAACGCTTTTTCACCAGCGCGCAGTTCGACTATAAACTCATGAATCCTGGTCGCCGTCTTTTTATGTACGGTGATTACGAAGACGATCAATTTACCGGTTACGATCACCGTGCTTCGCTGGCAGCGGGCTGGTCTCAGCGCCTCTGGCGCAGTGAAGACAGTGAGTTTCGCTATAGCATTGGTCCTGGCTACAGTTTTATTGAAGCTGAAGAAGATAATGAAAGCGTAGTCAACGATGGCATCATTGTAAGAGCGTCCGCCGAATACAAATACCACTGGAGCTCAGGCGCCAAGTTAAGGCAGTTTGTTAGCACTGAGGCGGGTGAAGAAAATATGAAATCGCGGTCAGAAACTTCGCTTTCAGCCAACGTATTCGGCTCACTGGCGATGAAGCTATCCTTCATACTAAACCATGAAACAGACACCGCAGAAGATGTCGCAGCCTTAAGCACAGAGACCTCCGTGGCGCTGGTCTATCAGTTTTTTTAGTCAATTAGTGTAAATTAACGGGCTATCTATGGCTTTTTACCGTGTTCGCATTGACTGAGAGCTTTGAAAATGTACACTGCGCACCATTGTTTGTAGTGCTTGCCGCCTCGCGGCACTGTCTAGCAGATCTCTTTAAAAACTCGTGTTGTACCGCCTTGCAGTTCAAAAGGTATTGAGTACAACGAATGGACCGATAATCAATAGGATTGTTCAATGAAAAAGCAAGTGCTTGCATCTTTAGTTGCAATTTCTCTTTCTCCAGCCGCTTTCGCCCAAGACGATGAAGTTAAGCCTTTTACAATGGAAGGCGAACTAGGTTTTATTTCGACTTCAGGTAACACTGAAACCACGTCAATCAGTGCGGGTATACAGGCTCACCAAGAGCTTGAAAAATGGAGTAACGACTACGTTTTAAAAGGTCTATACAAACAGGAAACGGTTCAACAAGAAAATGATGCAGGCGAGCAAGAAGATATCGAGTTTACTTCTGCACAGAAGTTCTTTGGTTCAGCCCAGGGTAACTACAAACTAGAAAATCCTGATAACCGTTTATTCGGCTTCGCTTCATATGAAGACGACCGTTTTAGTAACTTTAATTACCAATCAACTATTGCGGCGGGTTGGAACCAAAAAGTACTTGAGAACAAGCGCCACACCCTTGAATATTCAATCGGTCCTGGTTACTCATTCATCGAAACTCAGGATGGCGAGGATCTTGACAGCGTAATCGTTCGTGCGTCATCAGCTTATTCTTGGAAAATTTCAGATACCGCTAAATTTACGCAAACAGTGAGTACCGAAGTGGGTTCTGACAACACGAAATCTCGTGCTGAGTCTGCACTTACAGCTACAATCAGCGGTAATCTTTCAATGCGTCTTTCTTTCAAACTTGATCACAACACCAATGTTGACGACGACGTTGAAAAACTAGACACAGAAACTGCAGTTAGCCTAGTTTACAACTTCTTCTAAGCCTACCTTATATGCACAGCGCACCGAAGTAGGGCTGGGCACTTCAACGCATTGAAGTAAAATCACAGGCATAAAAAAACGCTGCACATTGTGCAGCGTTTTTATTTAGTCTTAAAACAACTCTTCTTAGTGAAGAATACGTGTCTTAATTGTGCCATCAATTTGCTGAAGCTCTGCAAGTGCCTCATAACCACGGTCTTCTTTAACATCAACTACTACATAACCAATTTCTGCGTTAGTTTGTAGGTACTGGGCTTCGATGTTGATGCCTTTTTCTGCAAACGCTTGGTTAATCTGAGTAAGAATACCTGGCTGGTTTTTGTGTACGTGAAGTAGGCGTGAACGACCAGTATGTTCTGGCAGTGACACTTCAGGGAAGTTAACGGCTGACAGCGTTGAACCGTTGTCGCTGTACTTCGCGAGTTTACCTGCCACTTCAATACCAATATTTTCTTGCGCTTCTTGCGTGCTGCCGCCCACATGCGGGGTCAGAATGACATTATCGAACGCGCGAAGCGGCGATTCGAATTCTTCAGTATTAGATTTAGGCTCAACCGGGAATACATCAATAGCAGCGCCGTTTAGTTGGCCGCTTTCCAATGCCTTCGCAAGCGCATCGATATCTACCACAGTACCGCGAGACGCGTTAATCAAAATGCTGCCTTTCTTCATTTGAGACAGTTCTTTTTCACCAATCATATCTTGAGTTTGTGGTGTTTCAGGAACGTGAAGTGAAACAACGTCAGAGGTATTAAGCAGCTTTTCAAGCGATTTTACTTGGGCAGAATTACCTAGCACAAGCTTGTCTTCGATATCGAAAAATTGAACGCGCATACCTAGGTGTTCAGCAAGAATACTCAGCTGTGTGCCTATATGGCCATAACCAATGATACCAAGTGTCTTACCACGGGCTTCATATGAGCCGACTGCCGTTTTTTCCCACTCACCGCGGTGAGCCTTGGCATTTTTACTCGGCACCTGGCGAAGTAAAAGGATAATTTGGCCAAGTACAAGTTCTGCAACCGAACGAGTGTTGGAAAATGGCGCGTTAAACACGGGAATGCCGCGGCGTTGGGTGGCTTCAAGATCAACTTGGTTGGTGCCAATACAGAAACAACCGATAGCCACAAGCTTTTGTGCTGCTTCAACTACCTTCTCTGTAATTTGAGTGCGCGAGCGAATACCAACAAAGTGGGCGTCTTTAATTTTCTCAATTAACTCGTCTTCAGGAAGAGAGGTCTTGAGAAATTCAATATTGCTATACCCATTGCTTTTTAGTGTCTCCAAAGCACTTTGGTGAACACCTTCCAACAACAAAATTCGGATCTTATCCTTCTCTAATGAAACTTTGCTCATGAACTCGCTATCTCTCACTGATGTAATTTTGGTTTGCTTGCACCGCCAATCCAAGACTCTCAGAAACTTGCCAGTATGAAACACAAAGCTGTGTATAACCAGCGCTGCAAATACATCGCTTTGCAGCTCTGAAAGCCTTGCTTGGGCGTTATTGCTACCAAGCTTTTATAATCACGTTGATTGCTTTCGTTATTAAGGAATTGGCCTTAACTAACGTAAAAGTTGAGACGCTTAGTGAACTTCTTTTAAGGACATCTAGACGTCTAAACGGAAACTAACAGAAAACGCGTTAAGTTGAAAGTAGTATTTTGTATAGCTTTTCACCGCACTATACGTCTTACTCAGTTATCACTTAAAGGTTTCAACACCATTATCTGTAGCACTTAGCACTATGTCCGCGCCTCGTAATGCGAAAATGCCGTTCGTTACCACGCCAGGAATGTTATTTATTTTTTGTTCTAGCTCACGAGGATTCAGAATCTCAAGGTTGTGAACATCTAAAATAACGTTGCCGTTATCGGTGACAACACCTTGTCTATATTCAGGATCGCCACCAAGCTTTACTAGCTCTCGTGCTACGAAAGAGCGAGCCATGGGAATAACTTCAACGGGAAGGGGGAACGAGCCCAACACAGGAACTCGCTTACTTTCATCAACAATACACACAAACGTGGTCGCCGCACCGGCTACAATTTTCTCGCGAGTGAGTGCTGCGCCTCCGCCTTTAATCATATGCTTGTGTTCGGTCACTTCATCGGCACCGTCGATATAAACCGATAGATTGCTGACTTCGTTTAACTCGAATACCTCAATGCCTAAGGCTTTTAAACGCTCGGTAGAGGCTTCTGAACTTGATACTGCACCTTCAATTTTGTGTTTAATTTTACCGAGTTCTTCAATAAAGAAATTTACGGTAGAACCTGTACCCACACCGACAATGCTGTCTGCTTCAACATATTCGATGGCTGCTTTGGCTACGGCTTGTTTTTTTGCGTTCTGATCCATTGTCATTCTCCGACTTATTGTGTTCGCAAGTGTAACTTATAAGCGCACGTGAACCCACAAGTTCGTATGTTCAATTTGTTATAATGACTATCACGGTTTAGTGAATTGCAGTGTGCGCGAGGGCGTCACGATGGCATCAAGGGGGACATCCCATGGTGCAACGGGCAGAGCATCTACTTCTTGAATGTCGTGGGCAATACCCACTAACTTAGGCGTTTTACTAACCGAAAATGAATGTGAATCTGGCGCGCGTTGGGTAAAACTCAAAGTTCGGTCGTAGTAGCCGCCCCCCATACCCAGGCGATTGCCGTTTAC
Organism: Alteromonas sp. 07-89-2; assembly: GCF_013113925.1. NCBI lineage: Bacteria > Pseudomonadati > Pseudomonadota > Gammaproteobacteria > Alteromonadales > Alteromonadaceae > Alteromonas > Alteromonas sp. 07-89-2. The sequence goes on from NZ_VTYM01000014.1 coordinate 74,936, forward strand.
ATCAAACCCTACAAGCGGCATAAGAATAACGTCGCATTGCCTAACAGGAACGACGTTTTCACACGACAATACTGGCTCTTCAATGTTGTACTTATTCTTCACCAATTGAGAGTGCTGGGTATAAGACAAAAATAACAAATGTCCTTTACATACGGGGTGTAATACAGGTAGAGCGAATTTTTTATCATGTGAAGACTGCCAAATAGACTCGATAAAATAGGTTAAATTGACCTCGCCATCGTTAACCAAATATCCGGCTATGGTCGTGCTGTTATCAAGAAAGGGCAGTGTACGTAGTCGTGAAGCAATGCGCTTAGCGGCGTCCGTATGTTGCTGGTTAGTTAACCCTCGGCGTGCCTCGCGAAGCTTTTTTCTAAGCTGAGCGCGGGCCTGCATGTCTTCATTAGAAACGCTTGTTTGTATGGTTTGCGACGGCGCAATCAGCGTTGGTTTCATTGCTAAAGCTGGTGCTGAAGCCGTTTCCGTTGAATTAATCTTGTTAGACGCCAACGATCTAGAAGTACCGCTTCCTGAAGATGAGGGGGACATGGTAGAGGAGTTCTCCTGTCTTACAATTGAGTTAGCTTATACTACCACGGCTGTTAAAAAGGTTTGTTGGGCTAGGTAAAGATGACTCAGGTAAAATCACTGTGGTAAAACTACTTAAATAAAACGAATAGATTCATTGGTCTGCATGCCCTAAATAGTGATTGAGCACACGCACCAATTCGCTACTATCTATGGGTTTAGTGAGTACGTCATCAAGACCTTGTTCTCGCAAATATTCAGGCTGGGTAATGACATCGGCCGTCAATGCAACAATGGGCAAGTTTGGCTTAAACCCCTTTATTTTCGCTGTTGCTTCATCGCCTTGAATACCTGGCAAATTAAGATCCATAAGAACTAAGTCGACTGGATTAGACTTGGCGTATTCAACGCCTTCCTCGCCAGTGCTTACCACAGAAAGCGACACGCCCAGTTTTTCAAACAAGGTTTGAATAACAACTTGGTTTATATAGTGGTCTTCAACTACCAATACATTTACTGAGTTATCTATGTTTACTTGGGCGACAAAGCTACGCGGTTGTGCCTCAACGAACTGGTTTGCGCTTAGGGCGTCGGCAGGCAAGGTCACACTTATTCGGGTACCGTGATTCAACTTACTACTAACTTTAATAGACCCGTCCATGAGCTCGACAAGGCGCTTCGATATATTCAAGCCTAAGCCGGTTCCACTTATCTGACGGGCGTTTTCCATTCGCTCGAAAGGTGTAAAAAGCCGCTTTTGATCGTCATCGCTCATACCAATGCCTTGATCAATGACATTAAATATTACCTTGCCGCTTTTGTATTTTACCTGCGCTTTTACTGACTTGCCGTGATTAGTGAACTTAATCGCATTCGACAGCAAATTAAGCGCAACTTGACCAAATTTGGTGTCATCGAAAAACAACGAGTCGGGCACAGCGTCATCAATACTGGTGCTAAATACGATACCGCTGTCTTCAGCGCGGATCTTAGTAAGCGAAAATAAGTGGGTGAAAAAGTCTTTGGTATTCACCGCGCGTGGCATCACACGCATTTTCCCCGCTTCTATCTGCTTTATATCTAAAACAGAATTTACTATTTCTAAAAGCCTTTCACCGCTTTGGCTTACATGAGAAAGCGGGGTGGTAAATGACGGGGGTAAATTTAACTTTTGGGCTTCGCCTTCAAGCAACTGACTAAACGTATTTATGGCATTAAGCGGTGTTCTAATTTCGTGGCTTACGTAAGAAAGAAAGTCAGACTTGAATTGACTGGTGCGCTCAAGCTCTCGGTTTTTCCGCTTTAACTCTAAATGTGCTACTACCGATTTACTTAAGGTTTGGAGCGAGGCTTTTTGTGTTTCGGTTAGCTTGCGTGGTTTGCTATCAATGGCGCAAAGCGTGCCAATTGCATGGCCAGACGGGGTAATTAATGGTGCGCCGGCGTAAAACCGAATATCAGGCGCGCCAGTCACCAGCGGGTTATCGTGAAACCGGGGGTCTAACGTAGCGTTAGGTATTTCAAACACATCGCTTTGCAAAATAGCATGTGAGCAAAACGCGATGTCTCGTGATGTTTCTTCTGCGTCTAAACCTACTCTTGATTTAAACCATTGGCGGTTTGGATCAATGAGGCTGATAAGCGCAATAGGGGTTTCACAAATTTGAGAGGCCAGGGCTGTAAGGTCATCAAAGAGTTGTTCAGCTTCAGTATCAAGTACATCGTAGCTGAGCAGTTCGGCAAGACGTTCATCTTCATTTTGAGGGAGGGGCGCCGCTTTCATAACCGTTGAGTTTAAACCTAGCTGTAAATAAAAAAGGGATTGTGTATTAACAATCCCTTAAACATATCATAGAGCGTAGGTGTCTATGAATAGTTGTTCCAGCTTTTTGTGGTCAACTTTAGTCGCTACCTTTATGGTATTTGCTTCATTCCATAGTGGACTCGGTGTTGTACCTTTAGGCGCAACTACAGTTTGCCCTCTATCTAGTGTCCCTGTTCCAACGCGCACGTGACCTTCAGTCAGTTCAAATAGTTCAGGGTGGCGAAGGTGGGCAATCGGGAATGCATCGTGGAAGAAACACACGCGATCTTCACGGTTTTGCGAGTAGAAATCCATGTAGAACTGGGCGCTTTCTTTCACAAATCCACCAAGGGTATTGTTTTTCTCTTCAAGCTTTTCAACAAAGGCTGGCGAGAACGGCGTGAAGTTTGTCACGTCCAAACCAAACATGGTCAGCTCCCAGTCTGCTGCGAAAACGATTTCTGCTGCATGTGCATCGTTCCAAATGTTCGCTTCAGCTACCGGCGTTACGTTACCTGGTACAAACGCTGCACCGCCCATAATGCTAACGCCTTTTACCAACTTAGGAAGTTCTGGCTCAAGACGAAGTGCAAGGGCCAAGTTACCTAGTGGGCCAATAGCAACAATAGTAACTTCGCCAGGGTACTTACGTGCCATATCAACGATAAACTGCGCAGAGCTGCGTGGGTCAAGCTCGGTTTTAGGCGCTTCAGGTTTAATATGACCGAAGCCGTGCTCACCGTGTACGAAGTGTGCGTACGTTGACTCTGGGCCAACCCATGGCATGCCAACACCTTTAGTTACAGGGATATCTTTACCTGCAATTTCACAAAGTGTTAGTGCGTTTTGCGCTGCCATTGTTACTGGAACGTTACCGTAAACGGTCGTTAAGCCAAGTACTTCAATGTCTGGAGACTGAAAGGCGAAAAAGATCGCCATTGCATCATCAATCCCCGGATCCGTATCTAATATGATCTTATGTGCCATCAATTTATCTCAGTGCGTCTTGCTAGTTGGCGTGTTTCGCTAAGAAACGATCCACTTCTTTTTGTGTTGGAATACTCTGCGCTGCGCCCTCGCGTGTTACCGCAATGGCTGAAGCTGCACACCCGCAACGCAATGCTTGTTTAGCATCGGTGTGGTTGCTGTATGCAGACAGGAAATAACCGATAAAGGTGTCACCGGCTGCGGTGGTATCTACCGCGTCTACAGAGAATGCTTTTACTTCTACAACATCGTTTTTGCGCAGCATCATTACACCCGCTTTACCCAGTGTAATAATAACTTCGCTGTGTGACCATTGCTCTTTGAACACTGTCACAATATCTTCAAGTTCTTCTTTACCGGTAATCGCAGCAGCTTCGGTTTCATTTACAATAAGTAAATCTACACAATCTAATGGAAGCTGCTTAACCGACTCGCTCATAGGCGCTGGGTTAAAGGCTACTTTAAGCTGCTTTTCTTTCGCTTGGCGAAGTACTTCTTCAATGCTGCTTGTTTCATTTTGGGTTAGTACCCAATCTGAAGGACGCGTATCGTCTAACGCTTGCATTACGGTTTTTGCGGTAATGGTTTGGTTAGCACCACCAAATAATACAATGGCGTTTTCACCGCTAGGAGTGACTTGGATAATCGCGTGACCTGAAGGAACTTCTGAGCACTTTACGCCACGACAATCAACACCCTTCTTAATAAGAGCTTGTTTAAATGAGGCGTCGTTTTCGTGAATGCTACCGACGTGTCTTACGTCTGCACCTGCTTGCGCTAAAGCAATAGACTGGTTTGCACCCTTACCACCTAATAAGGTTTGATAATGGGTAGAGGCCAACGTCTCACCAGGTTGTACAAAATGATCTACCTGATAAACGTGGTCAATATTTATAGAGCCAAAATTTATTATTGCCATTTCTTCTTCCGTCGAAAGAGGGCGCTTCCCAGAATGCCGCTGTCCATGTTTCGCCCGTGAACCGAAAAGTTCAGGGCGGAAGTATCACAATTGCCGTAGGCTTCTCGATACGCGTCGAGCTTGCACAATAGCAGCTGTTTCAACTTCCTTGGTTTAAAGCATCGGCCAGGGACATGAATGAACTAGCAAACATCCCAGGAAACATTGTTGTTGTATTAACGCAACAGGGTATAACAAACGCGAGATCCAGTGAAGAGGATCACCTAAAGCGCTTTATAACTATTTTGCGTGGTGATTATAAAAGCGGTAAAAAAATATTACTTTTCTTGACCAATTGGTCAGCAATTATACACGCATATAAGAGAAGCTCAATAATAACCAATCAGCTATTCAGGCATTAAAGGCTAATGAACGTTGTCACGCTGTTGCTAAAGGAATTCCGTATCCAACACCAGCGATCTTAGATGAATTCTGACGATGTTGCTAGCCGTCCGGCAACGAATTTAGCGAAATAGCCGCAAATTAAACATCGTTTGAACAGTGAGTAAACAACGTTTAAGTACCGTTGTGTAAAGTGTGTACGACACAGTGTTATTAGACCTTGAATGTACTTTTGCTGTTTGTTCAAAGTTAGAGCAGTGGCAGGGCAAAAGGAGGCGTTACACATTGATTTTTGCTAGTATTAACTCCATCAAGAGATGACAGTGACGTAAGTCGCCGCCAAAATAGACGGTAATTAATCGCTAAATAAAAGTGGCGCCTGTATCTCAAACTATTCAAAACAAAAGAGAACAATTCGTGGAAAAACAGCTCGATTACGATAGCGTAACTAATAAATTGTCTCAGCAAGGCGTAATTGTTGATGCTGCAGAAGTGCATGGCATCCTGTGCGGTATGCTTTGCGGAGGCATGTCGCTTACCGACCAAAAATGGCTAGAAGCGTTAAGTGAAACCATTAATCAGGGTGATGCGTTTAGCGACCCTACCCAGCACCTTTTAAATAGCCTTTTCAATCAAACCTGTCAGCAGCTTCTTGAGCCTGAATTCGCGCTCAATTTGTTACTTCCTGATGATCAAGCGCCTATCAACGATCGCGGGGCTGCACTAATAAACTGGGTGCAAGGTTTCATGCTTGGGTTTGGTCTTCACCAACAAGACCTTATGCAATGTTCTGAAGACGTAAAAGAAGCACTTGAAGACTTTTCAGATATTTCACGTATGGAAGAGCCAATGGACGCGGACGAAGAGTCTGAGAAGGCGCTGTTAGAGGTTGAAGAATACGTGAAAATTTCAGCAATTTTATGCTTCAGCGAACTTGGCCAATCACTTCTAGATGATCAACAAGACACGCCATCCGTACACTAGTAATTAACTGAAGATATTAAAAGTGGCCGTAAGTCGCCACTTGTTTTAACGAGATTTTTTTAGGGTTTTCTCTTTTATGATTAGTGCGCAAGAGTTTATCGCCAGGCAGGACCGACTGCTTGCACAGTGCGAGCCGAATAGTGTGTGTATTGTGCCAGCAGCAGGTATGGTAACCCGAAGTCGCGATACCGAATATACGTTCAGGCAAGATAGCGACTTTTGGTATCTGACAGGATTTGAAGAGCCTAATGCTTGGTTGATATTGTCTAACCACCCTCGTTACGGTGAAAGTTATCGTGCAATGGTGGTACAAGAGAAAGATAAGAGTGCAGAAATTTGGCACGGCAAACGGTTAGGAGCCGAAGCTGCACTTGCCCGATTTAGTCTAGATGAAGCGTTTGAGTTGCAAGAACTTGAAGAAGCGCTGTTAGCGTCAATTCAAGGTCAAGACAATGTGTACTTTTCGTTGGGTCACAAGAAAGACAATGACCTGTTATTTTCTGAAGCGCTAAACACCTTGCGCGATGCGCCTAAAGAATCATTGGCGCCAAGGGCGATTCACGACTTACAGCCTATTTTACACGAAATGCGTTTATTCAAGTCAGCGTGTGAAGTGGCCATGATGAAAGCGGCGGGTGAGATAAGCGCACGTGCGCACAAGCGAGCTATGCAGTTCGCTGCGCCTGGTTGTTACGAGTACCAGCTAGAAGCTGAAATTCACCATGAATTTGCCATGGCGGGAGCCCGTTCACCTGCTTATAGTACTATTGTTGGAAGCGGCGATAATGCGTGTATTTTGCATTACACGCAAAATAACGCGCAGGTAAATGACGGTGACTTGATCTTGATCGACGCAGGTGCTGAATATCAAGGTTATGCTGCGGATATCACGCGAACGTTTCCTGCAAATGGAAAGTTCAGCCACGCTCAGCGCGAAATTTACACCGTTGTATTAAAAGCGCAAAAAAGCGTGTTAGACATGTTAGCGCCTGGCGTCACCTTGTCACAAGCCATGTTACATAGCGTAGAAATTATTACTCAAGGTTTAGTTGACCTTGGCGTTCTTGAAGGTAGTGTGGCAGAAAACCTTGAAAATGAAACGTGGCGTCAGTTTTACATGCATGGTTTAGGGCACTATTTAGGTCTAGATGTGCATGATGTAGGCAACTACAAAATTGACGGTGAAGACCGTCCGTTAAAGCCTGGCATGGTGATCACTGTTGAGCCCGGCATTTACATTAGCCAAGACAGCAACGTGCCGGAAAAATACAAAGGCATTGGTGTAAGAATTGAAGATGATGTGGTGATTACTGCGACGGGTGTCGATATTCTTACTGCAGATGTGCCAAAAGACATTGATGAGATTGAAGCACTTATGGCTGAAAGCAGAGCCTAGTTGTCAAAATTTGCTAAGTCTACCAAGGTTTGAAAAACTGCGATAAGTGTGAAATACGGAATTTTGGTTTAAGTTACCGGTTTAAGTTACCGGTTTAAACTAGCAGTTTAAATTACGCTAAAAACTAGCCTTTAATATAAAGAAAAAATCTCAGAATTAACGCTTTTAATAATTATAGCCTCTGGGCAACAGGAAAATAAAAACAGTGGAATCGGCAGCAGCGGTTGACGTAGTAATTATTGGTGGTGGTATTGTCGGTACTGTATTAGCCAAAGCACTCGCAGAGAAAGTATCTCCTGCAAACAGCTCTGGCTTATCTGTCACCCTAATTGATGCGGCTGACCCAGAGCAAACCAGCAAAAGCTTTGTCGACTTTAACCCTTTTACCGACACCCGTGTTATTGCCTTGGCAAGGCGTACCGTTGAAGAACTGTCTCACATGGGGCTAAACCTTGATGATGTAGCTAAGCAGCACAACGGTGAGTTACCTCCTCAAATTAAGCATATTGAGGTTAGCGACAAGGGGCACTTGGGGCTATTAAACCTTCAAAGCAGTGACTACCACATTGACGCGTTTGGCCAGGTGGTGAGCTTAAGCGCACTAACGCGATTGGCGGCAGGTGCAACCTCAAGCTACCAATATATCGCACCTGCCAAGGTAACGAACGTAAAGCAGCAGTCTAATTTTGTAGAGGTGCAGCTAGATAGTGGGCAATCGCTTACCACAAAGTTGCTGGTACTAGCCGATGGCGGTCGTTCAGGATTAGCTGACCAGGTTGGCATTTTAAAAACAGTCGATGATTATCATCAAACGGCCATTGTCTTTAACGTACACACTCAGCTCCCACATGAAAACAAAGCGTACGAGCGTTTCACCCAAAGTGGCCCGCTAGCGTTCCTGCCTTTCGACAGTGAAATCGATGATATCAAGGCTAGTGGAAACGGCTTTTCAGTTGTATGGACTGTAGATACTGACGCAGCAAAGTCGTTAATGGCATTAAACCAATGCGCATTTATCAAGGCCCTACAGGAAGCATTTGGCTATCGACAGGGCAAAGTATTGAGAGTCAGTGAGTTGGCAAGTTACCCGTTAGCGCTTACTAAAGCCCAGCAAGTTGCTAGTCATCGCACCGTGGTGGTAGGGAATGCGGCACAGGCGCTACATCCTATTGCAGGGCAAGGCTTCAATCTAGGCTTACGTGACTTAACGGCTTTAGTGTCTGTTTTGCAAGCGTCAGCGGAAAAGCACGGCGAGCATAATTCATACGAAGAGAAAAGCGATACAATCGCATCAGCTAATTTCGATGCAGGCGCTTTTTGTATTACTCAGCATTACGCCAATTCGCGTAAGAATGATAGGGATAACACAATAGTCCTGACCGATACGCTAGTTCGCACCTTTTCAAACCAGTATTTTCCAACGGTAATTGGGCGTAATGTATCGTTATTGGCATTAAGCATGATGCCCCAGGCGAAAAAAGCGTTTGTTAAACACACGACGGGCTACGGCGAAACACCACTAAGAAAAAGAGATAACAATGCAGCATGTTGATATAGCGATAGTGGGCGGCGGAATTGTAGGGCTAACCCTTGCAGCGGCGCTTAAACACAGTGAATTGAGCATAGCAATAGTCGATAAAGCGGCGTGTTATCAGACTCTGGACGAGAAGCCTACGGCGAGAGTGAGTGCCATAAACCAGGCTAATATTAAAGCGCTGCAACAGTTTGATGTGTGGTCGCATTTGCAGCAAGACCGCGCCACCCCTTACACCGACATGCATGTATGGGACAAAGACAGTTTTGGCGACATTCACTTTTCATGCGATGAAATGGGCAGTGATGCGCTTGGCGTGATTGTAGAGAATCAGGCTTTAGTTAATGCACTGTCTAAATCTGTGGAAGTGCAGCCTAACGTGGAGTTGATCACCGCGGGTATTGATAGAGTGTTAGCTGGCCCAAATCAAACCATGCTGATGCTTGATAATGACGACGTGCTAAGCTGCAGGTTGTTAGTAGGCGCCGATGGCGCAAATTCGTTTGTGAGAAAGCAGGCTGGCTTGCCTATTACTTTTAAAGACTACGAGCATACCGCGATTGTCGCTAATATCAAAACGGTAGAGCCGCATAATAATGTGGCGAGACAAGCGTTCACACCCACAGGACCGCTCGCGCTACTGCCTATGTCTGAGCCAAATGTATGTTCTATTGTATGGTCTCAAACGCCAGAGCAAGCAAACTCATTAATGGCATTGGATGACGCTGCGTTCTGCAATGCGTTAACTGCGGCTAGTAATAGCGTTCTTGGCACTATTTCGCTTGAAACCAAGCGCGCCGCTTTCCCGTTAACCATGCGTTATGCACGCCAGTGGGCGAAAGACGGTGTGGTGCTGGTAGGCGACGCAGCGCATACCATTCACCCGCTTGCAGGGCAGGGCGCTAACTTGGGAATGCAAGATGCGCTCGCACTGGCGGAAACCCTAAACAACTTAAAGGCGTCGGGCAAAGACATTGGTTTGTACAAGCACTTACGCAGCTACGAGCGAAGCCGTAAAACAGAAGCCACGAAAATGATTGCCGCAATGGACGGCTTTAAATTCTTATTCGACGGCGACGACCCCCTCAAAAAGTTGCTCAGAGGAATTGGTCTTTCAGCCACAGACAAACTCAGCACCATTAAAACCGCCTTCGTCAGCCACGCCATGGGCCTATAAATCCAAAAAAATGGGGTCAGAGTACATTTAAATAATGGGGTCAGAGTACTTTTTTCGCCACCCTCGAATAGTGGGGTCAGAGTACATTATTGGCTTTCCCTATTACAAAACCGAATAAATGTACTCTGACCCCATTATTGAAGCTTGGAAGTTTACTTTTTCATACATCACAGAAAACAGGCGGCAAAGCTCTCTAATTATCTATCTCGCTCTAAAAACAAAGAAATGTACTCTGACCCCATTCTTGTGGCTTAGTCGTTTCGGCGTTGAGATAGTCAGCGGTACAGGATACTCTTCGGTATCCTTTTTTATTTGTACCAATGGCTTATGTTTACTTATCTTTGCAAACCTTATCGCGCCTTTTCCTTTGTCTGCGCCGCTTCCGTACTCACCTCTACCTTATCTATTGGTTCGGCGAATGCCGAAGTAGCTGCTTCTAATTTAGCCCCGGTTGAATCATCGGCGACAGCAAAAAGCAAAAAGATGACGCTGAGTAATGCCTCTATCGATTTGGACGTATATCGTCAGCACGTTAAAACACTGGCAAGCGATGAGTTTGAAGGGCGAGGGCCATTGTCGAAAGGGGAAGAGAAAACAGTCGATTACTTGGTAACCCAATACAAAAAGCTAGGGCTGAAGCCAGCCTTTGGCGATAGCTACACTCAAGCTGTGCCTTTAGCCAAAATAACGCCAAAGAACATCTCATCGTTAAAAATAGGCGGGCTTGATTTTAGCGCAGGTAGCGAGTTTACAGCCCGTACTCAGCGCATTGTTAATTACTACTCACTTGCTAATAGTGATGTAGTATTTGTGGGTTATGGCATTAATGCCCCAGAGTACAATTGGAATGATTACGCAGGCCTTGATGTAAAAGGAAAAACCGTTGTAATGCTAGTAAACGACCCGGGTTTCGCTTCTAAAGATCCAGAGCTTTTTCAGGGCAACGCAATGACCTATTATGGTCGTTGGACATACAAATATGAAGAAGCTGCTAGGCAAGGAGCGGAAGCGGTTTTCATTATTCATGAAACTATGCCAGCAGGCTACGGATGGGGCGTAGTTGAAAACTCAAACTCTAATACTAAATTCAGTTTAGTTGACGACAACAACAATGCTTCACAAGTTGGTGTAATGGGTTGGCTTCACCTAAATGCCGCCAGACAGCTATTTGAAAAAGTGGGTATGGACTATGGCGAGCTTAAAAACAAGGCTTCAAAGCCAGGATTTATTCCCATCGCGCTAAACACAAAAGCATCATTGGGCTTCGCCAATACTATTGAGCATGCCGAGTCACAAAACGTGGCAGGCATTTTAGAAGGTACAGATAAGCCGGAAGAATGGGTAATGCTTCACGCGCACTGGGACCACCTAGGCAAAGTAGAGAAGAACGGCCAAACCACTATTTACAATGGAGCGGTAGACAATGCGTCTGGCGTAGCAGGTGTGCTTACATTGGCAGGTGCGCTATCAAAACGCGAAGAGGGCTTTGCACGTACACTAATGTTTAGTGCGTTTACCGCCGAGGAAACAGGGCTACTCGGTGCCGATTATTTTGCAAATAACCCACCGGTACCAACGTCTGACATGGTTGCTTTTTTAAATATCGACGGCATGAATGTAAACGATGATGTTGATTACATTTTGCAGTACGGCGAAGGCTATTTATCTATTGAAGACGATTTAGCGACAGCTGCCGCATTACAAGGACGAACGGTTAAAATGGATCCGCGACCTCAAAATGGACTGTTCTTCCGCTCAGATCACTTTGCGCTTGCTAAGCAGGGCGTGCCTTCAATTTTGTTCATGAGCTTAGGCGATACCGACCCTAGCTTCATCGCCAAACGCTACCATAAAGCAGATGATGACTACCTTCCAAGCTGGACATTAGGTGGTGTGCAACAAGACCTCTCACTTATCGGCTCTATGCTGAACTATTACGCCCAAGGCGATGTGTGGCCATACTGGGAACGCGACTCTGATTTTAAAGACAAGCGCATACAGGCAATGGAAGTGAAAGAGGCAAAGTAATTCACGCTTAACTGTAGGTAGCGATATAACAAGGTAAAGCGACGCTAATGAGTTGGATTTTATTTACGTTGGGCGCGGTTGTTATGCAAACCGTGCGCAATGCGCTGCAGAGCAAATTGAGCGGCGCAGTTAACACCTCTGGGGTGACGCTCTCTCGCTTTATCTTGGCACCGCCAATAGCCCTCGTCTATTTACTCATTCTCTACAGTAGTAGCGCCAGTCAAGTACCTGAGTTCTCAGGCACTTTTATTGCAGTGATACTGTGTGCTTCGCTACTTCAAATAGCGGCCACTTCTTTAATGGTGATTTTGTTCAAGCAGAAGAATTTTGCCATTGGCGCAGGCCTTGCGAAGAGTGAGGCCTTGGTGGCCGGCGTTGTAGGCATGCTCTTTTTCGGAAGTTATTTAACGCCCATTGGGTGGGCGGGCATAGTAATAGGCGCAATAGCAGTATTTGTGTTAAGCAGTGGCAATCGGCTCCATGGCATTAGTGTGAAAACCATGGTCATAGGTCTTGCTTGCGGTACCTGTTTTGCGCTGACATCACTGTTGGTGCGCGAGGCTAGCCATATGCTAAATGTTCAGCATACAGTGGCTGCTGCTTGGGTGTTGTTATGGGTGCTATGTGTACAAACGATAAGTTTAAGTGGTTATATTGCGCTAACTAAACCCTTCGTGTTCAGACAGCTAACCAACGCTAAAAAGCAGGTGCTAGCGATTAGCACGGTAAGCTGTTTGGGCTCAATTTGTTGGTTCACCGCTATGGCATTGCAACATGTGGCGCTAGTAAAAACGCTTGGGCAGTTAGAGGTGTTACTTACCTTGATACTCTCACATTACTGGCTAAAAAATGCAGTCACAAAACGCGAAATTGCTGGCTTACTTCTTATTGGGCTTGCCGCCATCTTTGTTATGTGGGCATAAAGTAATGACAATATTAAACACTGAAGTTTTTAGTACAAAATCAATTGAATGTTATTTTCATAGAACAAAAAAGTGCTAAACAACCTTAATTAAAACGACAGGAAGGGAACATGGATAAGCGACATTTCTTGAAATTAGCGGGCGCTAGCTTTGCGCTTGCGCCTGTGGCTGCTATGGCTGCAATTAATCAAACTAATGCAACAGACATTAACAGTTTAAGCGGGCTAAGTAATATCACCGCAGATGCAAAGCCGATTACCACAGAAGAACGCAAAGCGCGTATCGAAAAAGCGCAGTCGCTTATGAAAGCCCAAAATATTGCGGCAATTTTGGTCGAGCCTGGCGCTGCTATGGATTATTTTTCAGGGATTAAATGGTGGCGTAGTGAGCGCTTGACCGCGCTGGTTATCCCTCAAAAAGGTGATATGGCGGTGGTAACGCCATTTTTCGAAAAGCCAAGTGTGCTTGAGTCGTTAGCTATAGGCGATGATGTAAGAGTGTGGCAAGAGCATGAAAGCCCGTTTGATGTCGTAGCCAATATTCTAAAATCGCGCGGTATAACAAGCGGCAATATCGGCTTTGAAAGCAGCGTACGCTACTTTGTAGTTACTGGAGTCAGCCGAGCGCTACCAAACATTAAGATCGTTCCCGCCGAGCCAATTACACTTGGTTGTCGCATGTATAAAACTGCGAGTGAACTGGCACTTATGCATAAGGCCAATGAAGTAACTTTACGTGCTTATGAGTTTGTTTTTAGTAACCTAAAGCTTGGCATGAGTCAGCAGGATGTAAAAAGTTTGATGAACACCGCACAGCAGCACTTAGGCGGCAGCGGTACATGGTGTTTGGCACTGTTTAACGATGCAAGTGCTTATCCTCATGGCACAAATGCAGCGCAAACTATCAAAGAAGGTTCGGTGATCTTGCTAGACAGCGGTTGCAGCGTACACGGTTACCAAAGCGACATAAGTCGTACTTTGGTATTTGGCAAGGCGCCTCAGAAAGTTCAGGACGTATGGCATACAGTAAGGGAAGGGCAGAACGTGGCATTTGCCGCAGCTAAAATTGGTGAGCCAGCAGGCAAAGTAGACGACGCAGTGCGTCAATACTATGCTAGCAAGGGGTACAGTAAAGACTATGCATTGCCTGGGCTAAGTCACAGAACAGGTCATGGTATCGGCATGGAAGGACACGAGAGTGTTAACTTCGTGCGTGGTGAAAATACGCCACTTAGAAAAGGCATGTGCTTTTCTAATGAGCCAGGTATCTATATTCCGGGTGAATTTGGTGTGCGCTTAGAAGACTGTTTGTACATGACAGAAACAGGCCCCGCTTACTTTACCGAACCGCCAGAAAATTTGGCGAAACCGCTGGGTAAGTTACTGAATTTAAGAGATAAATAGGAATTTAATAAACCTGTCTCTCAAAATTTTTATTAGCTGTTACACTTAAAATTATTACTTAAGTGAATGATGGATAAACTATGCCTGAAAGAAAATTTAGATTGGTTACGCGAAGTGATTTCGATGGACTGGTATGTGCAGTTTTATTGAAAGATTTAGACTTAATTGACGATATTTTGTTTGTTCATCCAAAAGACATGCAAGACGGTAAAATTGATATTACCGAGAATGATATCACTACTAACCTGCCTTACGTTGAGGGTTGCCATATTGCCTTCGACCATCACTTAAGTGAAACAGTGCGTAACTCAGGCGATATTGATAATCACATCATTGACCCGAAAGCGCCCTCGGCGGCACGCGTTGTTTACGACTATTACGGAGGTGCAGATAAATTTCCTAATATCTCAGTAGATATGATGGACGCGGTAGATAAAGGAGACTCTGCACAGTTTAGCGAAGAAGAAATTCTTGAGCCCACAGATTGGGTGCTCATGAATTTCATTATGGATGCGCGAACTGGTCTTGGTCGTTTCAGAGATTTCAAAATCTCTAACTATCAGCTAATGATGAAGCTAATAGATGCGTGCAAAGACCACAGCATTGAAGAAATACTGCAAATGGAAGACGTGGCCGAGCGCGTGAGTTTGTACCATGAGCACAATGAAATGGCGAAGGCGCAAATTGCCAAGTGTTCTACTGTATACGACAACCTAGTTGTGCTTGATTTAACCGACCAAGAAACCATTTACGCGACAAACCGGTTTGTTATTTATGCCATGTACCCCGACTGCAATATCTCTATTCACAAGATGTGGGGGCTGAAAAAGCAAAACGTGGTATTTGCTATTGGTAAATCCATTACTAATCGTAGCTCAAAAACCAATGTGGGAGAGTTGTGCTTGAAGTATGGCGGCGGTGGTCACATGAACGCAGGTACATGTCAGGTTGAAACCAGCAAAGCCGAAACTGTACTCGGCGAGCTTATCGAAACCATCACGAGTGATGGCTAAAGTTAATTGAATAAGAACGGTGGGGCAGAAAAAGTACTCTGACCCCATTTTTTTATTGGGTTAGCCTCACTTTAAAGAATTCGGCCAGAGTTTTACTGATCACTGGGTGCTGTGTATCTTGATTGAACAGACAAATATTTACCTTGCCTAGCTTAGGCAGATGCGGGTGGTTTAGCGCTACTAGGTTTGCCGGTAAGCTAGATTTTGCTAGAGCTGTCACGCCTAAACCTTGCTGAATGGCGGCAACCAGCCCGCCTAAATCTGCATTGGTGTAGCTGATTTTCCATGCAAAGGTTTGCTGCTTTAACTGTTCAATAACGCGGCTTCGATACATACAACCGTCGGGAGCAAGCACTAAAGGAATATTGTTGCCAACCAACGGATGAGCCGTGTCGCCAACCCAAACCACGTCATCTTCTAACACTACTTCGCCTTCTGTCTGCTCGCCCGGATTCACCAACGCCAAAATCAAATCGAAATGATCGCGCTGCGACGGGTGAAGCAAATCACGGCTTAAGGCCGAGGTCACTTCAAGTGATACATCGGGGTAACGCTTTGAAAATTCGCCAATTAGACCCGGCAATAATGTAGAAGCAAATTCATTGGGAATGCCAAGACGCAAGCGACCGCTTAGCGGGGCAGGGGTTAAGCTGCGAAAGATGTTATCGTTAAGCTCTAGCAGTTCTTTCGCCTTTGGGTACAGCCAATTGCCGTCGGCGCTAGGTACATGCCGTTGCCCAACTTTAGTAAATAGCTTGCGGTCTAACTGCGACTCTAGCTTTTTAATTTGTAGGCTTATTGCCGGTTGAGAACGGCCCAAAAAATCGCCCGCTTTAGCGTAGCCACCAAGCTCAATAACGCTAACGAAGGTGCGTAAGGTATCAAGGGAAAGCTGCTTCATAGTTAATTACACTTTCTAATGAATTTGCCTGCTTTTATTATATTTTTAAATGTAAGCGGGCGAAAGGCGTAATTTTGTATGTTTGTGCGTTCTAGCCAAGTTAGGGTTGCCTTACTCGATGCGCTCCCTCTACCGATTGCCGCATAGTGCGAAGTGCAAGGGTGTTGGGTTGCGCAAGTGGCGTTGTGTTATTAGAAAAGCGCTTCATTCCCGCAAAAATGCAGTACCACGAAGGTCGCAAATAAACCAATTTGTTATCTACTTCATTAAGCGCATGTTCAAAGCTGGCGCCTTTGTCCCATGCATTCAGCAAATAAGAAAGGGTATCCGGCACCTTTAAGTCTTCGCGACAGGCAACCCAGTAGGCGGAATCGTCGCGAGTATTTAAATAGTAATGAGCAGCAATGTAGTCCCGAATACCATCGAACATTCGGTTTATCTCAGAATTATAGCGTTCCTCTCTTCGCGGATTGTTACTTTGCCAGCAATCGATAAAGTGATGCAGTGCGTACTGCACCAGCATAAGTGCAGTGGCTTCCAATGGCTCAATAAAGCCCTGAGACAATCCTATGCATAAACAATTACCTTTCCAGTGTTCTTCTAGTCTGCCTACGGTCATTTTCAAATGTCGGGCTTGCTGATGGGATTGGTCTGGTTCTAATGCAAGTCTAAGTTCTTCTTCTGCTTGGGCTTCAGTGCAAAATTGTGAACTGTATACATAACCGTTGCCGGTGCGACTAGTTAGGGGAATGTGCCACTGCCAGCCGTGACTAAGCGCAATAGAGCGAGTTTGTAATGCAGTTTTTGGAGATGCTGTTGCGTCGCTGGCAATGGCTACGGCAGCATCGTTAAACAAGGTGTCGGCATAGCTTGTAAACTTTCGCAACAGGGCTTGTTTGCCAATAAGCCCACGAAACCCCGAGCAATCAATAAAAAAGTCTGCGCTTAATGTATTTCCGTCATCCAGTTTTAGCGAGTTAATAGTTTGCTCATGACTTTCAACATTTGCCACAGTGCCTATTTGATGGGACACCCCTTTGTTTAGCGCGTATTCTTTTAAGAAGTCACCTAACAGCCCTGCATCAAAATGATAGGCGTAATCAATATTCGCAGAGCTACAAATGGCGTCGGGCGTAATGCCTTTTTCTACCATGTGCGCAGCAGTAAAGTAGTGCGACGGATTAATGTCGTGCGAAGCGCCTTTTCTGTATTCATTTACCGCATTGAAGTACATATCCGCGGTGGGAATATCTAAAGAAGAGAAGAATGGGTGAAAATAGCTGTCTGAATCGGTGAACGCGGGGCGCGTTGTTTTTGATTCAGCCGTTGTAGTCCAACGCTCAAAGCTAATGCCCATCTTATACGTGGCGCTGCACTTCAGCATCCACTCACTTTCGCTTATTCCCAGAAACTCAAAAAAGTGGCGCAGATAAGGCGTTGAACCTTCGCCTACGCCAACGGTGCTGATAACCGCTGACTCAAGAAGTGTTATTTTAGGGGCGCAGGCAGTTACATTACTGTTATTGGCCATCAACTCGGCAGTTCTTGCTAAGTAGCACGCCGTCATCCAGCCTGCTGTTCCGCCACCCACAATCACGATTTCTTGAGGTAATTTGTTCATTACTGTTTCTCGGTTGACGCGCGCACTACCAGTTCAGGGATGAAAGTATGGTTAAGATTGTCGTGGGCGGCTTTGGCTTTTTTAGCTCGTAAATACTGAATTAACGACGCCGCAGCATGCTGCGCTATCTCATTAGTTGGCTGAGATGCCGTAGTTAACGGCGGAAAAGTCTGACGAGAAAAGGGGCTGTTCTCGAACCCGGCAATTGCGAGCTCTTGAGGAACATCTACCCCTTTCATTCTTGCACCAAACAACGTACCCGCTGCAATCTCATCGTTACACGCAAACACAGCGGTAGGGTGCGGCGACATGGCGAGCAGCGTTTCAGAGCTTTTTACCCCAGTTTCAAATGAGTAGGTGCCTTTGATAATTAACGACTCGTCAATTGCAATACCCGCTTTTTCTAACGCCGCTTTATAGCCGTTCAAACGCTCAATGGTGGATTTGTGAATTTCCTCACCGGCAATAAACGCAATATTTTTGTGACCCTGGCCAATAAGGTGCTCAGTAATA
>NZ_VTYM01000015.1:0-90996 GCF_013113925.1 Alteromonas sp. 07-89-2
TTGCGAAAGCACCTAATCAGACTCCGAATACATTAGCGCATAACCAACCCCGTTATCGACATTTATTGTTGCAATAACGAGGCGGACCATACATTTTTATGTCTTTTGTTCCTGTTTTTTTCTTCAATCTGCCAACTTAGGTTTTATCCTGCCCAGCAAACTTGTTGGTTTTCTGCGCGCTTATTTTTATCATTACTCACGTTATTCTTTCTATGAATGCTTCAAGTATTTTCCATTTTTTATTTTGAATTTTGTTTGAAATCGACATTGAGTAATCGATTACTTATTGATTTCTTAACTAGTTAGTCGAGCATTTACTTTAACCCCGTGTTCAAAATGCCTGTTTGATTCCAAGGGCATCCCACAGCAATGGCTTTCTCTTTTTGCACGTGAAATCCCCCGCGACCATTTTAGTAAATGATTAAAAATTAACCACTTCGTTAAATTTTTAATAGAAAAGACTAGACGGCACGACATTATTGCGCAATTCTTATACAGAGATTAACAAAATAATAACAATGACTCTAAATTTGTTTTACAAGTTGAGGTTATGGGTCAATCGTTCGCAAACCATTTGGTAGGGCATCGCGCAAATTAATCAGCGTCTTTGACCACGCCATTACGGAGGTGCTGAGTGAAACAACTAACGACCGTTTTCGCAAAATGGTGTTCTAGTATACCAATTTTGCTTTTTTCCCCTTTGCTTTTTGCGCAAGAAGCAAGCGAAGAAGCCTCTTCGCTTAATTTGAGACGCGGTGCTACCGACATCAGTGGGCAGGTATACGACCTCCATATGTTGATGTTCTTCATTTGTGTAGGTATCGCGGTTGTAGTTTTTGGCGTGATGTTCGCCTCAATGTATCTACATAGAAAGTCCCGTGGTGCCAAGCCAGCTAATTTTCACGAAAACGTGAAGGTCGAAATTGCTTGGACCGTTATTCCTTTCCTTATTCTTATTTTCATGGCGGTACCCGCAGCGAATACTCTAATTGCTATGGAAGACACGTCTGAGCCTGACATGACGGTGTTAGTAACAGGCTCTCAATGGAAATGGCACTACAAGTACATGGATAGCGATGTAGAGTTTTATTCTTTACTCGCCACTCAGCGCGAGCAGATAGAAAACAAATTTCAGAAAACAGATAACTACCTGCTGGAAGTCGACCGTCCCTTGGTTATTCCTACTGGGAAAAAAGTACGCTTTCTTATTACTTCTGACGACGTTATCCACTCTTGGTGGGTTCCTGACTTTGCCGTGAAAAAAGATGCCAACCCCGGCTTTATTAACGAGTCTTGGGCCAAGGTGAATGAGCCGGGTATTTATCGCGGACAGTGCGCAGAGCTTTGTGGTAAAGACCATGGCTATATGCCGGTTGTGGTAATTGCTAAAGAACCCGCCGAGTTTGAAAAGTGGATGGGCGAACAAGAAGAGATTGTTCGTAAAGCAAAAGAAGAAGAGCAGCGTCTACTTTCTATGAATATGTCTATGGATGAACTGATGAAAGAGGGCGAGCGAGTATACAACGCAACGTGCGCTGCTTGCCATATGCCAAATGGTGAAGGTTTACCTGGCGTGTTCCCGGCATTAAAAGGCAGCAAGATGGCACTAGAAGATCAGCAAGGTCACATTGACATCGTGCTGCATGGAAAGTCAGGAACAGCCATGCAAGCGTTTGGAAAAATGCTAAGTCTTAAGGAAATTGCCGCCGTAGTCACTTACGAGCGAAATGCCTGGGGCAATAAAACTGGCGATATGGTTCAAGCCAAAGATGTCAACGCAGTGGCAAACGGAAACTAGGAGCAGACAATGAGCAAAGCAACTGAAGTTATTTCGCCAGATACCTCTGCGCCTCACAGTGGTCAAGTAAATGACGGTCACCTACATGATGACCATGAACACCACGATCATATTCCTAAAGGGATAACGCGTTGGTTGTTTACCACTAACCACAAAGACATAGGCACACTTTACCTGTGGTTTGCCTTTATTATGTTTTTAGTTGGTGGTGCGATGGCCATGGTGATCCGCGCTGAACTATTCCAACCCGGTCTACAAATTGTAGAACCAAACTTCTTTAACCAAATGACTACGGTACACGGGCTTATCATGGTATTTGGTGCAGTAATGCCAGCCTTTACTGGGCTCGCAAACTGGCTTATTCCCATGATGATCGGCGCCCCTGACATGGCGTTACCGCGCATGAATAACTGGAGCTTCTGGATTTTACCAGGCGCCTTTCTCATTCTATTGAGCTCGCTCTTTATGGAAGGCGGCGGCCCTGCTTTTGGATGGACTTTCTACGCGCCCCTTTCAACGACTTACAGTGGCGATTCGACAGCGTTGTTTGTGTTCTCTGTTCACATCATGGGTATTTCATCCATTATGGGTGCGATTAACGTGATTGTGACCATCTTTAACATGCGTGCGCCAGGCATGACCTGGATGAAAATGCCGCTGTTTGTATGGACGTGGCTTATCACGGCATTCTTGCTGATTGCGGTAATGCCAGTGCTCGCCGGTGCGGTTACCATGGTGTTAACTGATAAGTTCTTTGGCACGAGCTTTTTTGATGCTGCTGGTGGCGGCGACCCGGTTATGTTCCAGCATATTTTCTGGTTCTTCGGGCACCCTGAAGTGTACATTATGATCTTGCCCGCTTTCGGCATTATCTCGCAAATTGTTCCTACCTTCTCTCGAAAGCAGCTGTTTGGATACGCATCTATGGTGTACGCCACGGCGTCGATTGCGCTGCTCTCTTTTGTTGTATGGGCTCACCATATGTTCACCACGGGCATGCCGGTGTACATGGAAATGTTTTTCATGTTTGCCACCATGCTTATCTCGGTGCCTACTGGTGTAAAAGTGTTTAACTGGGTGGCGACCATGTGGCGCGGCTCACTGAGCTTCGAAATGCCAATGATGTTCGCTATTGCCTTTATTGTGCTGTTCACCATTGGTGGGTTGTCAGGGCTAATGTTGGCGATCACGCCCGTGGACTTCCAATATCACGACACTTACTTCGTTGTAGCCCATTTCCACTATGTACTGGTAACTGGCGCGGTTTTTTCCATCATGGCTGCGGTGTATTACTGGTTGCCTAAATGGACGGGAAAAATGTATGACACAACCTTAGCTAAATGGCATTTCTGGTGCTCATTGGTATCGGTCAATGTGTTGTTCTTCCCTATGCACTTTGTGGGTTTGGCTGGTATGCCACGCCGTATTCCTGACTATGCATTGCAGTTCGCTGATTTTAATAAATGGATAAGCCTGGGTGGTTTTGCATTCGGTTTATCTCAGCTCATCTTTCTTGCCCTGCTTATCAAGGCATGCAAAAAGCAAGGTGAGCCGGTATCAGCGCAAGTTTGGGACGGCGCAGAAGGATTGGAATGGGAAATTCCATCACCCGCTCCTTATCACACGTTTGAAACGCCACCTGTCGTTAAGTAACGGTAGGTGGAGTTGTGAATAGGTCATTCCTTTGAACCGGCAAAAGCCGATGGGAATGACATTCACACATTGCAGGTGGTGAGGGAGATAAACGACTAAGCAAGCGTTTACCAACCTTCATCTATGGATTTACCCGGAGGTCACGTGATGTCACAGCAAAGCGCAAACAACAAGATGGTTATTAAACTTGTTGCTATTGTCATTGGCATGTTTGGCTTCGGCTTTGCCCTTGTTCCCTTGTACGACGTATTTTGCGACGTTACGGGAATTAACGGAAAAACCGAAGGCACGGCTGCGGTTTATCAATCGGTTGAGATTGATGAGTCGCGAGAAGTGACCGTCGAGTTTATTACTCGCACAAATACCGGTATGCCGTGGGAGTTTCGTGCTGAAACCAAGCGCGTGAAAGTGCATCCTGGCGAACTTAATACGGTGTCGTTTTATGTGAGAAACCCTGCATCAAGCAATATCGTAGCTCAGGCCATTCCCTCTGTATCCCCCGGAACGGCAGCACTGTACCTGAACAAGACTGAATGCTTCTGCTTCAATCAGCAGCCATTAGATGCGGGTAGTGAAGCCTATATGCCCATGCAGTTTTATGTAGACCCTCAGCTACCTGAAGAAATTACGTTTTTTACCTTGCAGTACACACTCTATGACGTCACAGCGCGAGCCAGTGACCTAACGACAACACCGAATCCCTTTATGGCTTCAACACCATCAAATGGCGAATAGGCCGAAGGGGTAAGGAGAAGAAAATGCAACCCGAAGTACAGAATCACGAATACCAAAAATATTATGTACCCGCACAAAGTCCATGGCCCATCGTAGGGGCCGTTGCTCTATTTCTTATCGCCGTAGGTGCGGGCAATTATGTGGTGCAAGCAACCAAAGGTGAAACAGGCTATGGCGGTCATATCCTTTTAGCGGGGATAGCAGTATTGCTCGTTATGCTTGTAGGTTGGTTTAAAAATCAAATAGACGAATCTATGGCAGGGCTTTACAGCGATCAGCTGGGGCGTTCATATCGACAAGGTATGAGCTGGTTTATCTTTTCAGAGGTGATGTTTTTCGCTGCGTTTTTCGGCGCCCTCTACTACGCGAGATTTATTTCCGTTCCGTGGCTGGGCGGCGCATCGAATAACGCTATGACCAATGAGGTCTTATGGCCAACCTTTGAGGCCATGTGGCCGCTGGTGTCAACCCCAGGCGGCACTACCACACAGGAAATGAGTGCTGCGGGTTTGCCCACAATCAATACGGTTATCTTGCTTATCTCATCTATTACACTGCACTTCGCTCATGTGGGATTAGAGCAAAACAAACGCAAACAGCTAACCCTAATGCTGGGTATCACTATCTTACTTGGATGTGGGTTCTTGTTCCTACAGGTAGAAGAGTACATACATGCGTATCGCGACTTGGGGCTTACGCTTCAGTCAGGCATTTACGGCAACACCTTCTTTATGCTCACAGGGTTTCACGGCATGCATGTGACCCTTGGCACCATCATTCTAATTGTACTGTTTTTTAGGGTCTTGAAAGGCCATTTCACGCCTGAAAACCACTTCGCGTTTCAGGCGGGGAGCTGGTACTGGCACTTTGTAGATGTAGTGTGGGTCATGCTCTACATCTTTGTTTACGTACTTTAAAAGGAATCCCCAAACTCAGTAAGGCCTTGGGTTTGGGGTAATTAAACCGGTACCAATAGCGATAAGAATAATAATAACAATGACGGCAGAAGTGAGCACGCGTCGACCAATGTACTTACTCATAGGCCCTTTTGATGTGTCGTTTTTCATCATGATTCGCATCGCCATGAACAAGTTCACAATCATGTACAGCACTAACGCAACAAGGACTATTTTTATCAACATATTCACCTCTGTTTTTATTCTAATTTTGCATGGTGCGAAATAATCATGTTTTCTCGCACTCGCCACGTTATTCCTTGGTTACTCACGGGCTTTAGTGTGGCGATTATGTGCGGTTTAGGGTACTGGCAACTTGATCGCATGGTCCAAAAGCAACAACGCTTAGCTAGCATAGCGCAAAAGCAAAGTAATGGAACCTTGAGTTTAGAAGAGGCGTTGTCTCATGATGAACCTCGGGATATTACCGTATCGTTCAGCGGCGCAATAGACGCCAACCATGTGTTGCTATTAGATAATCAGATTCACAATCAGCGGGTGGGGTTCGATGTCATCGTACCGGTAAATACCAATGTCGGGTGGCTCTTGGTTAACTTTGGCTGGGTGCCTGCGCCAGACTTAACGCGCACGCTACCGGATATAAGTTTTACAAGCCAAACGCGCGAATTAATCGGCGTGCTTAGCGTGCCGGGTAACAACCCCTTAGTGAAAGAAACCAACATGGCTTTGTCGCAAAGCCCCGCGCTGGTACAACACATAGAATTCCCTGCACTAAGCAACGCCTTAGAGCGCAAACTTTTACCCTTTATTCTTCACCTTACCACGCCTGACCCCGCGTTTATTCGTGAACATCAGGCCGTCGTAATGTCTCCTGAAAAGCACCTTGGCTATGCAGTTCAATGGTTTGGTTTAGCTATTGCCGCTGCAGCCATTGGCGGCTTTGCAATTAGTAAGAAAGGACGTAGTTATGAGTAATGCTGCTTCGAAAAAAACATTAATTATTATGGTAGCCGTGTTTGTTTTACCTGTTGTTTTGGCAAAGCTCGCACTTGATAACGATTGGTTTACTAAAGGCGCGACAAATAAAGGTCAGCTGCTCGCGCCGACCATCGACATGAGTGCGCTTTTAGAAAACGCGGAACCTAAATGGCGTTTGTTGTATGTGATGCCAAGTAAATGTGACGCAGTGTGCGAGAACGCACTTTTTAGCATTAACCAAGTGTGGCTTGCGCTAGGTAAAGAATCGGACCGTGCTCAAGCAGTGGTCGTTACTACCGCTTCAAGCGACCAAACTGCGATAGCCGCGCTAAAAGACTACCCTTTTGTCGAAACCTTACCCGTTACTACACCAACGGCGCTTGCCTCTAGCAGTGTTTACATTGTTGATACGCAAAATAACGCCATGCTCTTTTACGACATTAAAGACGATAGAAAAGACGCCGTGATGGAAAGCCGCAACATGCTGGCAGATATGAGAAAGCTCCTTAAATTATCGCGTATAGGATAACGGCCATGAAAAAATTAACCCTATTCAGTATTTTTCTGGCAGCGGTCGTTATTATTCTCGGTGCGTATACGCGTTTGACCGACGCTGGGCTAGGATGTCCCGACTGGCCTGGATGCTACGGTAACCTAACCGTGCCTTTGAGTGAGGAAAAAGTGGCACAAGCTAACGCCGCTTTTCCTGAACGTCCAGTTGAGGCATTTAAGGCGTGGAATGAAATGATTCACCGCTATTTTGCAGGAACGCTGGGGCTGTGTGTTCTGGCTATTGCCATTATTGCTATTCGGCAGCGCGACAAAGGCACGCCCGTTAAATTACCTCTGTTACTGCTTGGGCTTATTATCTTCCAGGCAGCACTTGGTATGTGGACCGTGACGCTCAATCTGCTTCCCGTCGTAGTTATGGGGCATTTGCTGGGGGGCTTCTCTGTACTCTCTTGCCTGTTTATTCTCTACCTCCGCTTGCGCAACACCGCAGGCGATGCATCGAAAATTAAACAAGCGCCCATAGCGTCAGCTATGCATGATCAGGATATTACCGACTTACCTCAAGCCAAAGTTTTTCAGCGAAACCTTAAACTTTTCGCCTTCATTGGGCTTGGCGTGCTTGTTACCCAGATTGCTCTTGGTGGATGGACTTCTGCCAATTATGCTGCGTTGGCCTGTACGGAAATGCCGGTCTGTGAAAGCGGTTGGCAGGAAAGAATTGATTTGGCAGGTGCATTCAGTGTGCCTGATGCAGACAACTATGAGTTTGGTGCTCACGATTACGGCGAACGAGTTACCATGCACATAGTGCATAGGTTCGGCGCGGTCATCACGTTTTTATACTTACTAGCACTAGGTATAAGTGTGTTGGTAAGCCGCTACACCACAAGTAAACAAAAATATGTGGGTGCGTTTATGTTGGTAGCATTGTGCACGCAAGTGGCATTAGGACTTAGTAACATTATCTTTATGCTGCCGCTGGCTGTCGCTGTAATGCATAACGCGGTCGCTGCTGTGTTACTTCTCTCCCTACTCAACCTCATTTTTACCGTATTCTTGGCACTAGAAAACGATAACGTCTTCGGTACAGAAAAACGAAATACAGGCTCATTCTCAGGTTCGAAACCACTGCAGGGTGCAGGTGCATTTAGCATCCACGAAGCGCCTTTGCACGACCCTTTAAACGCGTCAACGTCTTCTCATATTCTCCCTAAAGCTCCAGGAGGTTTCCATGGCTAAATCGGTCTCTTTACATGCGCGTACTTCACGTCAGCATAATGTAGTCACGTGGCGAGATTACTATGAAATGACGAAGCCTAATGTCGTCATGTTGTTGCTGTTAACCGCGTTAGTAGGCATGTGTTTAGCTACGCCTTCGTGGGTAAACGCAACCGTACTTATCTGTGGCTTATTGGGTATTGGTATGTTGTCTGCGTCTGCTGCCGTTATTAATCACGTTGTCGACCATAAGATAGATAGTGTGATGGCGCGTACTTTTAATCGCCCCGTCGCAAAAGGCAAGGTTAGCGTAAACAACGCGCTGTGGTTTGCAGGCGTTTTAGGTGTGGTTGGATTTGTAGTGTTAGCTCTTTTTGTGAATATGCTAACCGCGTGGTTAACCTTAGCAAGTCTAGTAGGCTACGCGTTTATCTACACGATGTATTTAAAGCGAGCGACACCGCAAAACATCGTGATTGGCGGTTTAGCAGGGGCTGCTCCACCGCTTCTAGGTTGGACCGCGGTTACAGGGGAAATACATGCCCATGCCCTGCTTTTAGTGCTGATTATCTTTACCTGGACGCCGCCGCATTTTTGGGCGCTCGCTATTCATAGAGAAAAAGATTACGCCAAAGCGAAGGTGCCCATGCTGCCGGTAACCCACGGTGTGTCATTTACGAAAACGTCAGTGTTGCTGTATACAGTATTGTTGGGGCTTGTATGTTTGCTGCCCTACCTTACAGGCATGAGCGATCTCATTTATTTGATTGGCTCAAGTGTGCTTAACATTGGGTTTTTATACTATGCCTTAAAGTTAAAATTCGATGCAGAGCCACAAACTGCAATGAAAACTTTTAGGTTTTCAATTATTCATCTCATGGTATTGTTTGTCGTATTACTCTTAGATCACTACATACCACTGAGTTTATGAATCAACGAACTACCGTCGGCCTTGTTGCATTTTTAGCGCTATGTGCAGGCATCGTAGGGGCGCTGTATATCGCGCCCCCAAATGTTGAAAGTCAGCCTGAATACTTTCAGACTTACCCAGAGCCGAGAGCATTATCACCGTTTTCACTTACATCTCATGAAGGTGAAGTGTTTGATAATTCGTCGCTTGAAGGGCAGTGGAGCTTAGTATTTGTGGGCTATACCTTCTGCCCCGATATTTGCCCAACTACCATGGCTGAATTGAACGGTATATATCCTGAACTAAAAGCATTAAATAGTGTCGAACCTATTCGAATTGTTTTTGTATCCGTTGATCCAAATCGCGATTCAATTGAAAGGCTTTCAGAGTATGTGAGCTATTTTAATGAGGAGTTCATTGCCGTAACTGGAGAGCACAAGGCGCTATTCCCGTTTGTACGTAATTTAGGAATGATGTATGCCATTGCTGAAAGTACCGATAACCCCAACTATTTAGTTGATCACAGTGCATCTGTCGTACTTGTCGACCCTGAAGCTAGGGTGATAGGAAGATTCAAACCAAAAAGAGAGCCAGGAAAGCTATCGATAAGTGATTCCCAGCAAATATTGGCTGATATGCCAATAATAATCTCGAAGCAGTAATATGGAAATCAAAATAAGGCAAGGTGTGGCATCTGATGCTGCGCAAACTACGCCGCTTATATTGAATGCGGCGCAGTCTTTGTTAACGTCTATTTTTGGACAAAATAAAAATAAAACAGCTGAGGGCTACCTGTCTCATGCATGGGAGCTCGGTGGCGGGCAATATGGCTTTAAGAATCATTGGGTGGCGTGTAGCGGCGACGAAGTACTCGGTGTTGTGACCTCTTGGCACAGCAAACTTGGTGCAACATTTGATAGGGCAACCCTTGATAGCATCACATCGTACTTTACCCTCGATGAGGCTATGACGGTGCTCATGCGCAATCAGACCGTGGCCATCAATCTTACGCCGCCTACTAATACCGAACTCATGATAGGCCATCTCTCTGTTGAAGAAAGTGCCCGTCGAACGGGCGTGGGAACGATACTGGTAGATGCTATGCGCGCGCGAGCAGAAAAACTGAACAAACGTAAAGTGGTACTAGATGTTGAAGTGTCGAACGTGCCAGCCATTCGTTTCTATCAGCGCCATAGTTTTGTGGAAGAGTCGATAAATAAAGGTTTTATTCGATTTTCTAAACCTGTATAGGTAAACGTTTCCTTATGTAAGCGCGAGCCCAATCGATATGCGCTCGCGCTCAAGCATAGATGTGCCTTATCGACATGCCCTAGTCTGGGTAATTGCCGTTCTCATCTGCCACAAAGAAGGGCGTAGAGTACCAATAATAACGCCCTGATTGCGCATTAGACGGTGCTGTACAATTCACACGTGAACGTCCTACTGGAAGCGTTTCATCAAGGGTAAACGTAAGCACATTTTCTTCTAGGCTAGTCTCTATAGGGTCGCCGCCGAAAAAACAATTTACTTGTGTAAGGCGAACATCGTCACTGTCTATCGTTAAACTAATGGGCGATGACAGGTTTCGCGCTGTCATACGAGGGTCTTTATGTGAACTTTGCGTCACTGGCATGGCAAGACTATTAAGCTTGGTCTTTAGCGTTGCCAAATTGGCGTAAGGACCGGCCGCGGGGAAGCGCGGTAGTGCCTGCATGTCGCTAGATGGGCCCACAGCCCCGGAATGCTGCCCGAATCCTATGTAACCTTCCGCTTTGAGCTTATTAGCGAGCGCCGTGTTGTATTCACCAAACGGGTACGCTAAATATTTAAGGCTAATATCCAATTTATCTTCAATCTTCTTTTCAGCACTCTCTACGTTCTGCCAAACTTTCTCCAGCCATGCGCGCTCGCCCATTGCTTGCTCACCGTTTAGCATATGAAGGTGGTCTAGCGTGTGGTTGGCAAAAACAACGCCATCGTTATGCATAGCAATAACTTGCTCCCATGTTAGCTGCTTAGGACCTACGCCAATTTCATCAGGGTTGATAAACACGGTATAGGGAAAACCTAGGTCAGCCAGTATTGGGTGAGCATTGTCTAAAATGTTTGCGTAGCCATCGTCAAACGTAATCGCAACCGCATTTCCTGGCAGTGTAGTGTTGTGTTGTATCGCAGAAACAACGTCCTGAAGCGAAACAACAGTGTGGTGTGCGTCCAAGTATTCCATGTGCGATTTAAAGGCTTCAGGCGAAATACTGGTACTGGCTGGTGTTGAAGACGACACATGGTGATAAAGCAAAATGGCGGCGTTAGGCGTGGTGCTCACACTAGAGTCGATGTTACTACCACTTTGTTCCTTTGTAGTGGAAGTCGCATCAGCAACAGGGTTTGCATCTGAGCCTGAAGCAATGCTAGGTGAGACCAACAAAACATTGAAAATTCCCGCAAGCATTGAAGATAAGATCTTCAAACGCGTACGACTCGTCATTCTATTTTGAATTACATTGTTGGTTTTCATATCATCATCCACTGAGTGCCTAATCAAATTCAATAGCATGGTAAACTCCAAATAATGCGACTTGGCCAATCTTATACATGGTCAAGCTGGTACGCATTTCACTTATGCCGCTGCATAGGTTGATAGTATATAGCGAAATTAACCCCTACTGAGATCATTTATGTCCCCTGCTCAACTAACTCAGCGCTCCTTTTTTGACGACCATTCCCGTCTGTTGGCGTTAGCGCTTCCCATGATCTTAGCGAATATTACTACGCCTCTATTAGGTTTGGTGGATACCGCGGTTTTGGGACACATGTCTTTACCAGCCATGCTTGCAGGGGCTTCGGTGGGCGCACTTATCTTAACGCAAATATACTGGGTGTGCGGGTTTCTTCGCATGTCATCAACAGGCTTGAGTGCACAAGCTAAAGGCTCACCGAACAATACATTAGAGTCAGCAAAAGTGCTGTGGCAAACGGTGGCGGTTGCTCTAGTGTTGGGGGCTGTGGTACTCGCTCTTCAATCTCCTATCTTGTCTATAGGCTTAGCTTTAACTCAGCCAAACAGTGAAGTTGCCCTGCATCTTCAAGACTACTTTTCGACGCGGGTATGGGGCGCACCAGCTGCCATGCTTAATCTGGCAT
This sequence comes from Alteromonas sp. 07-89-2, assembly GCF_013113925.1. NCBI lineage: Bacteria > Pseudomonadati > Pseudomonadota > Gammaproteobacteria > Alteromonadales > Alteromonadaceae > Alteromonas > Alteromonas sp. 07-89-2. The sequence continues at coordinate 11,867 of NZ_VTYM01000015.1, forward strand.
TAGTTGGATGGTTAGTAGGGCAGCAAAAAACGCGCAGCGTCATGGCTATTCAAATTGTGGGAAATTTATTGAATGCGGGACTCGATGTAGTGTTTGTGTTCGGGCTTGGTTTGTCTGTAGCTGGCGTGGCGCTGGCCAGTGTTATCGCTGAGTATACCATGGCTATAATGGCGCTAGCGGTGGCGTTTAAGCGCGTCGGCGGTGTCGCGGTGAGTGCATCGTGGTTTAACCGTGCAGCTCGGAAGGTACTGATGAAACTTAATGGTGACATGCTATTGCGCAACTTAGCATTACAGGGCTGCTTAGCGTTTCTCACCATTCAAGGTGCCCGTTACGGCGAAACGTCGGCGGCCGTCAATGCCATACTCATGCAGTTCTTTGTTCTTATTGCATTGGGACTTGATGGCATAGCCTATGGTGTGGAAGCGCTGGTGGGTGAAGCCAAGGGGGCGTCTGACAGCAGCGAAGTGAAACGACGCACCTACCAAGGGTTAGTCTGGTCGAGTATTTTTGCCCTTATTTATAGCTTGATATTTTTCGCTGGCGGTGAGGCTATTATCACGCTGCTTACCGAGCATAGTGACATTGTAAAAGCTGCGCTACCTTATCTTGGTCTAATGGTATTACTTCCTCTATTAGCGCATTGGTGTTTTTTGTACGATGGCGTATTTGTTGGTCTTACCCGAGCCAGCGCAATGAGAAATACCATGATAATAAGTGCGTTAGGGGTGTATTTCCCCGTTTGGTATCTCACGCAAGATCACGGTAACGTCAGCCTTTGGTATGCTCTCCTTGCCTTTTTACTCGCTCGCGGTGTGACATTGGCCTGGAGCTTTTATCGTTTAGATAAACGCGGTGAGCTAGCGACACCGCAAAGCTAGTGTTTTATAACGCTTCGCTGACCTTACTTAGGGAAGGCGTGCTGAGCACGGTGACTCTCTCAGTTTTTCTAGGGCATCATTCAGTATTATTTTTTTTGCTACTGTGTTTTTTGCGCGGTTCTTTTTTGCACAATGATAATAGTGTGTAGTTCAGGGTGCTGATCGAATTCAACGTGACGAACAAACCCGCCTGCTTCTATCAATATTTCTATGTATCTATGTAGCCCCAGCGAGGCGTAGTAGACTTCTGGGCCCATCACTTCGTTTGTGTGTTGGCCGCTTTCATCTGTACCCCCACAGCTAAAAAGCAACACTCCGTCATCGTCTAAGTGATCCACTAGCTTCTTAAGCAAAGGCTCTTGCTGCGTTAGGGGAATATGCCAAAAGCTATCCCAAGCACTAATAAACGAATAGTGCTTGGGGATAGTGAATGTACACACGTCGGCGCAATAGAAGGTATGAGCGGGTAATTGGGACGTCGCAATGGCCAGCATATCTTTGGAAACATCAATGCCTTCGTAAGTTAGCCCTGCACTTTCGATAATCGGCACAAAACGATTGGTGCATCCGCAACCTATGTCTAGTGCGTAACCTCGTTTCTTTGGTTTGTCTTTATTGCTCGCTTCTCCCTTACCAAGCGCTTCTCCCTTATCAAGCGCTTCGCTAGGCACCGTATCAGGCTCTTGTGATGGGGTGTCCGCTAAAAATGACAATGCTTTTTGGTAGGCGGTTAACCCATTTGTCTGATTAAATTCAGGACGAGTCCAAAGGTGTGTAATGGTGTCGTAGGCCTTGCCAGTTTCTTCAGGTGTCATATTCCCTCTGTTAGCTGCGCTTTTACTGGTTCAAGGTTAATTCATCTAGCAGCAATGTATAGTGCAAAGTGCAAAGAAGAGAAAAGGCGAAACCCGTTTAGGATATTGAGCGGCCAGACAGCAACACCTATGCAGTTTTGTTTGGTTAGGGCTTATATGTAGACTTAACTAGGCATTACGGAAAACGCTATTGCTCAAAGCGCTATTATTCAAAGGGCTTTGGGCCAAATAGACAGCTAAAAGTGAATAGCCTGCAAAAAGAGCGTGATCATTTAAGCAGGCAGCACTACAGCTATTTTCTTACGATGTGCGTGGCACAGAGCTTGTTGCCCGCTGGGTCACGCAGATAAGCAAGATACAGTTGGCGTTCCCCATTGCCTCGAATACCCGGTGGGTCCTCGCATGGCACGCCCCCATTCTCGCTTCCTACTTTATGCCATTCATCAACGATGTCTGGTGTTCGAGCGGCAAGGCCGAGCGTGGTGCCATTACCGTGTGTGGCAGCCTCTCCGTTAATCGGCTTTGTTAGCGCTAAAATACCTTTAGGCGTGTAGTAAAATACCCGTCCATATTCATCAAAAACGCCTGGCTCGTATCCTAATACTCCTAAAATAGCATCGTAGAATTTCTTTGATGCTTCAAGGTCGTTCGCACCAATCATTACGTGGCTAAACATAGCTGTGTCCTCTGAAAATAGTAGGGCCAATTCCCTTTTATCAAAGTTAGGTTATATGTGTTTCGCTACTTACCCTTTGCTAACGCTTTGGGGAGCTAATGCAAAATCTACCGCAGCTGAAGCATGGATAGCGGTAGTATCGTATAACTTAACTTTGGTGTGATGTTGTTGAACTAATAAGGCAATTTCTGTGCAGCCTAAAATGATGCCTTCAGCACCCTCGGCCGCCAGTTCATTTATAATGTCAATATACGCGTTACGGGATTCAACACAAATCACGCCCTTGCATAATTGTTCATAAATAATGTTATGAACCGTGTCTCGTTGTTGGGCATTTGGAGTAACAACCTCAATGCCAAAAATCTCTTTAAGGCGGGATGTATAAAAGGTTTGTTCCATGGTGAAGCGGGTGCCCAATAGCCCAACTTTCTTAACCTTATCTTGTTGCAACACGCACCCCGTAGCGTCGGCAATGTGAATAAGTGGGATGGTGATCTTCTGCTCTATGTCAGCTGCTACTTTGTGCATGGTATTGGTACAAATTAATATGGCTTTTGCACCCGCAGTTTCTAAGTGCTTCGCCTCGCGGATCAGTATATCGGCGGTTTTATCCCATTCTCCTTTATGCTGAAGCTGCTCTATGTGGGCAAAGTCAACGCTGCTTATTATCAGCGGTGCGCTGTGAAGGCCGCCAAGTTGAGCGTTTACACCACGGTTTATGGCTTGATAGTAACTGACCGTTGATTCCCAACTCATTCCGCCAAGCAGGCCCAGCTTCTTTGTTGTATTCACCACAGCTCCCTTTTATTTTGTTCGGCACTTAGCGCAACCTCTAATCTACCTATAACCCGAGACGAGCGCTAGGCGAATATAAATAAACGGGAGACAGCTGCGTAATGTAGAGTATGGCGTATGGGTAAAACTGAGTGCAAGCGACTGGCTTACATAAAGAATAGGGCAAGAAGGTATGGCGTAGAGCAGGAAGTAATCAGAATTTAGGCGGTGGCTTTTTGTTTTTCATAAAAGAAAAGCGCTGAATAAAAATTCCCCAGTAACCCAACATGGCGATAGCGAAACCGACAAATAATATAAGAAGGCTCAGGTAATGCAGCGTGATATGAAGTTCACTTAAGGTAAACAACAGCAAGACGCCGACAACGAAAATAGATAGACCTATTTTGAATAGTTGCCAGCTTTTGTGAATGTCTTGCTTTAGCATGAGATAGTTATCGAGATATGCACTTAGGCAAGTGCAATATTACGCTTAGTAGTAAGAGTGCTCACCCGCCTGGTGCTCAGTCGCATCGCGCACGCCCTTGAGCTCGCCAGCGAATTGCTCGATCATTTGCTTCTCGATACCTTCTTTAAGCGTTACGTCTACCATTGAGCAGCCATTACAGCCGCCGCCGAACTGGAGTATGGCATAGCCGTCGTCAGTCAGTTCTGTCAATACAACATTGCCACCATGGCTCGCCAACTGAGGATTGATTTCCGATTCAATCATATAGTTGATTCGCTCAATTAATGGTGCGTCGTCAGACACTTTACGCGCTTTAGCGTTAGGTGCTTTTAGGGTTAACTGTGAGCCCATTTGATCGGTAACGTAGTCAATTTCCGCTTCCTCTAAATAAGGCGCGCTTTCTTCATCTACAACCGCATCGAAACCATTAAATGGCAAACGGGTATCCGTCTCTTCAACCGCGTCTGGTGGGCAATAGGACACGCCACACTCAGCCGACGAAGTGCCTGGATTTACGACGAACACACGAATATTCGTGCCAGACTCTTGTTTACTCAACAGTTTTACGAAGTGAGCCTGGGCTTCTTCTGATATAGTTATCATCAGCAAGTCCTACATATTTTGAAATTTGGATTATTGTATCAAATTTACCTGAGTAAAACAGTCGGGTATTAATTAAATAAATTATTCCAGTGAATCGAATTTGTTGAGAGGCGTGCACGTTGCCACTATTCTCAACCATAACAACAAGACGGGAAGCGCTATGTTCGCGAAATTGCATTACACCGCCAAAAAGAATCCATTCTCACTCGTTTCATTTTTAGCCCTTGGTACCATCGCCTTTGGGGCAACAGCCAGTCAGAAATCATTAGCACAACCCGCCTCTGCTTCAACAGTTACTATTGCACCTGATGTAGGCGGGCAGCCGGTGACAGCATACTTACCTGACACGGTATCCTACAACCCAGCTATTCCCACGCCTGAATCGATACTAGGCGCCAACATTGGCGAGTGGCATGTGCGTCACGACCAAGTCGTCAATTATATGAAGCTACTTGCCGAGAAGTCTGACCGTATCACCATTGAAGAAACCGGCCGTACTCACGAAAACCGCCCACTTCTGTTACTGACAATCACAGCGCCCTCAAATAGAAACAATATTGAGGCGATGAGGCAGCAACACATTGATGCAATGGAAAGCGGCAAGAAAGTAGGTAGCGATGCTCCCCTTATCTTTTACATGGGCTACAGTATTCACGGTAACGAGCCTTCCGGTACCAATGCTTCACTTGCGTTGGCTTATTATTTGGCCGCGGCTGAAGGTAAAGAAATTGATGCCTTGTTGAATAATAATATTGTGCTGTTTGATCCGTCTTTCAACCCCGATGGACTTTCTCGATTCGCTCAGTGGGCAAATATGCACAAGGGCAAGCAGCTGGTTGCTGACAGTCGACACCGTGAACACGATGAGGGGTGGCCGTCAGGTAGAACAAATCATTACTGGTTTGATTTAAACCGCGACTGGCTATTGCTGGCGCACCCAGAGTCGCAGGCGCGAATTAAACAGTTTCATAAATGGCGCCCACATATACTCACCGATTTTCATGAGATGGGGACAGACAGCACCTATTTTTTCCAGCCTGGTGTGCGCTCGCGTAAAAATCCACTGACGCCTGATGAGAACGTAACGCTAACTGAAGCGCTTGCCCAGTATCACGCTGCCGCGTTTGATGAGCAAGGGGAGCTCTATTTTACCCAAGAAGCGTTTGACGATTTCTACGCAGGCAAAGGCTCGACCTATCCAGATTTACACGGCAGTGTGGGTATTCTTTTTGAGCAAGCAAGCTCACGGGGCCACATTCAGGACTCTATTAATGGCAAACTGGCCTTTAAAGACACCATAGCAAATCAAATTACTACGTCTTTAAGCACTTTTAGAGGCGCATTGGCAAATAAGGCTGCTATTCTCGATTATCAATCGGGTTTTGTTAAGAGCACACAGTCACTGGCTGAAAAGGATGAGCAGGTAGGTTTTGTTGTTAGTGCATCGAATGACACAGCTCGCTTTAACGCATTTGTTGCATTGCTTGAACAGCATCATATTAATTACGAGGTGTTAACGAAAGATGTTGAGGTAAGCAAAGTTCGCTATGGTGCAGGTCGCGCGATTTATATTCCTTCAAACCAGCCTCAATACCGTTTAGTAAAGTCAATTTTCTCTACCCAAACCTCGTTTGAGAACAACACGTTTTACGATGTATCAACGTGGAATTTGGCTTTGGCTTTCAATTTGGATTACGCGCCTCTAGATAGGGGCGATGCGAGAAGCCTAAAACTTAGCGACAGCACCGCACTTGCACAACCAACACTTAACGATATCCACCCAGACGCATACGCGTATGCGTTTTCATGGCAGCAGTACTATGCGCCAGCCATGCTGCAAACGCTTTTGGAAGCTGGCGTTAAGGTGCGTAGTAGTGAAGAAGCGTTTTCCGCTATTAAATACGATGGCAACAGCATTGAGCTACAGCCTGGCAGCATAGTTGTACCAAAAGGACTGGGTCAGCCAGAAAACTTGGCGGCCATTTTGCGCGATGCGCAACAGCAACTTCAGGTGCCTGTATTTAGTTTGCGCAGTGGGTTAACACCCACAGGGCACGATTTGGGTAGCCGGAGCATGGCACCTGTTACCTTGCCAAAGGTGTTAATAGTGGGCGGCGAAGGCACCAGTGAATACGAAGCAGGTGAAATATGGCACTATTTCGACACAAAAGTGGGGCTGGCTGCCAGTATTGTTGAGCAACAACATCTGACAAGCGCGCTTAATGATCCGAGCGTTACTTATACGCACCTTCTATTCCCTAGCGGTGGATATCGCTTTACCGAAAGTGAAAGAACTCAAATTGAACAGTGGGTGAAAGCCGGTGGCGTGATCGTGGGGCAGAAATCCGCGTTGCGTTATTTCGCTCAACATAAATGGTTAGACGTAGAAATTGTTAGTCGAGAGAGTATTGATAACGCGTTCGATGAAAGCGAACTCAGCTATAAAGATGGCGCATCGTTGTACGCCAGAAAGTTGGTGGCTGGCGCTGTGTTTGAAGCCAATATCGACAATACTCATCCATTGTTCTACGGCTATGATGACGACACACTGCCCATGTTTAAAACCAATAATATGATAGTGGAAGCCAGTAGCTCACCCTTTATAACACCTGCACGCTACACTGATGAGCCTCTCATGGCTGGATTTAGTGACAAACGAATGGTTGCGCTAATGGCTGAATCAACTGCTGTGACGACTCAAAAAATGGGTCGCGGCGTTGTCATTGGCTTTACCGACAATACGCAGTTTAGAGGGTACTGGTATGGCACGAACAAGATGCTGGCTAATGCAATCTACCAATCGCACTTTATTCGCTAAATAAGTTTGAAACGCGCGGCGAAATGCCGCGCTTTTCAGTATCACCGCTTCTGAGCACTAGGCTTTCTGACACAGACTGCTTTTAGGCGGAGGCGTAAATGCCGCTACCCACACCTGAATGTGTAAATTTGGATAGCGTTTTTTGAGCCTTTTACTCAATGTATTCACGGTCACGCCGGTGGTGAGTACATCATCGACAATTGCAACGCTGAAGTTGCAGCCATCTTTATTACCTTGCGCTATCGCTATCTCATCATCGATACACTGCGTCGATAGGCTGAATACACGGCTTGCGTTTTCGGCTCTCGCCATTTTTGATAAGTGATGCTGCACGCTAAAGCCCCGTCGTTTGGCCCACGACTGGTTAACTGGAATATTCAGCTCACTGCTTATGCTTTCACACAGAAGCGTAGCCTGATTGTAGTGCCGTGTAGCAAGTCGCCATGCACTAATTGGCACCGGAAGCAGCACATTGGGCACTGATAAAGTGCACTGTCGCATTTTATGGACAAACCAGTTACTTAATACTTTTCCTGCCGTAAGGGAATGCGTAAACTTTAACTGGTGAACCAGCGATGACATTGGCCACGTATGAAGTCCCAAAACGCGTAACGCGTCATAGTGGCTATGCTTGACGTGGCCTGCCACAGGGCCATATTGAAGTAAGTTACTTCCGTGCAACGTGGCATCGAAAAAAAATATGTCATCTTCACACCAGTGACATACTGGCGTAGGACTTGCCTGATAACATAGCAAGCATGAAAGGTTCATAGTGTTGATTCCATCAACTTCCTTGAATTGTCGAGCGTCGACCTGTTTTCATTATTTCGTGTTGCCTCAAAAACACGTGACTGCCTAAGGAGGTGTAAATGGAAAGTTTGCATACAAACGGCGAGCTTGTCACCCGTACTCAGGGTACAGGCGTAGATGTGGTATTTCTTCATGGTTGGGGTATGAACAGCGGAGCGTTCACATCCTTTATTCCTTATTTAAGCGATAATTTTCGCGTCACCACCATAGATCTTCCTGGGTTTGGGGAAAATGCAGAGTTCGTCCCGTCACCGTATAACGTGGAAACATTGGCTCAATCCATTGTGAACCAGCTTCCAAACCAGTGTGTGTTGGTTGGGTGGTCATTAGGTGGCCTAGTTGCGCAAAAGTTAGCGCTGTTAGCACCAGAAAAACTTACCGGACTGGTAACGATTGCTTCAACACCTCGATTTATAGCAGGGCCTTGTTGGCCGGGTATTGCTGCAGATTTACTTTCAATGTTCGAGACTCAGCTTGAAAAGAACTATCAGAAAACACTGGAACGTTTTTTGGCAATTCAAGCGATGGGCAGCGAAACGGCAAAGCAGGATATTAAGGCGATCAGAGAACAGGTAACCCAATTCCCAGATCCCGCCGAGGAAGCGCTTAAGAAAGGTTTACGCATATTGTCTACTGAAGACATGCGCCAAGACGTGGGACGAATAACTACACCCACGTTACGATTGTATGGCAGGTTAGATAGTCTAGTGCCGACCAGCGGAATAGATCGTATATGTGAGCTACATCCGCAGGCCGATACCGTTGTTCTGCCTCATGCGTCGCATGCGCCGTTTATTTCACATCCTCAGCAAACTGCTGACATTCTATTTCGCTTTGCCGCTGGCATTTATCAGCAAAAGGCGTCTTAATAGAGCGATGACATGAAGCTTCAAACCGCGGCTTGCTGATTGTTTGAAGCTTTTCTTATCTTTGACAGCCTAATAAAAATCGCCTGCTTACAATAAGTTAATGACAGGGTGTGATACATGTCTTTCCATTTGTGTGAAATTGGTTAATAATTGCACATGAGAGGTTAGGGGTAGTGTATGACAAGTGTTGATGGTTTAGGTGCAGGCTCTGCATTTGCAGCGGCTCAATATGGTTTACAAAATGCCAGCGACGGAATTTCGCAGGCAGCATCAAATATCGCTCAGCGAACTGCTGAGGATGCGGTAGCACCCGCTCAACCTATTGCGACCAATACCGACACAATAAACACGTCATCGAATTCAACGTCTACCTCCACGCGTCTCACCGACGACTTAATTGCGCTCAATGTAAACGAACGTAATGCCCAAGCCTCTGCCAAAGTATTAGGTGTTGCCGATGAGATGCTTGGTACCATCATAGACGTGCTTGCGTAGGTGGAACAGTTACGGTGAATATCGTTACACCAATCCTTAACGCCATTGCTTATCCCACGGCGAACATAAATACAGAGTCTGCACGTAGAGATAATGTGCAGCGTGAAACTATTCCTCAAGCGTCAGATTCCCAGCAAGGGGCTTCTCAAAAAGGCTTGGGGTCAGAAGCCGATAAAGCGAAGAGCCCCGGCCAGCCGCCAGCTCCTGTCACCTATGAACGTCAACAGATACAAACCGAGCTTCAAGCAGCCTTCCAAAACGTATTTGGGCAAGAGAAAGACAATGCGCAAGACGAGAGTGCTGGTAAACAAGACGCGAAAGACAGGCAGCAAGAGCAACAAGAGAAGCAAGACGCGGCTGAAATTGAACAGCTAAAAGCCCGGGATCAGGAAGTAAGAGTTCACGAGCAAGCGCATGCTTCAACAGGCGGTCAGTACGCCGGTGCACCACAATATGAATACACCACAGGCCCTGACAATAAACGCTATGTGACCGATGGCGAAGTGTCTATTGATGTTTCAGAAGAAAAAACGCCTGAGGAAACACTGAAAAAAATGGAGCAGGTGCGCGCAGCCGCTCTTGCCCCAGCTGAACCATCATCACAAGATTTAAAAGTGGCTGCAGAGGCTTCTCAAAAAGCCACAGAGGCCCGTAGTGAGATCGCCAAAGGCGCAGCTGAGGGAACGTCGACGAATAGTGCTACAAGTGTTTCAGATAGCGACCTAGTTGCAGATGCTGACGATAGTGACCAGCAGGACATCGACACTAATTCAACAAAAGGCGCTGACGTAAATACTATTTTAGATGCTCAGTCTACACTAGCAAACGCTTCTTCTGAACAAGCTGTTGAGGCCAGTGGTGCTGACTTTATGCAGGCTCGAATAGGCCGCATTCAAAATGCGTATTTGCAAGCTTACACTCCGTCTAGAGAGGGTCTATCATTTCAAGCATGATAACGTGTAATTAGTCTTGTCTGCCTCGTGTTACTCCAACGATTTAGCCCATCACAACCTTAGCTAAACCATTAGAGAAGTACTTTCATTTATTCAACATCCTTCCCAGTTAGCAGGCTTTAATAATCCAGTATTGCCTTTGTAAACGGATATTTAGGTGAGCCGCCAGTGATGTCTGAAAGCACCGAGTTCATGGTATCTACGTCGCTATCGAAGCCACCGTGGGACGTGGCGGCGGTGGCATCACCTTCTTTCCCCTCACTGTACTTAAACGTCACGCTAGGCAGCGGCTGATTAAACACAGCCATACCTAATAAGGGCATCTCTGGTTTGGATTCAAACGCATTTGATACCAAATAGAGCAACGACTTTTGGTAAATGCGCGCCACGTGGTCATCTTTTTCCAACGCTTCAGATAAGTTGTAAACCGTAGTCGATTCAATATGTTTACCTTCTATAAGCGCAGAGAGCTTTTCGTTGAACAAGGGGTAGCTGATGGCTGGGGCCAATAAGTGTAGACCTTTAACCTTTATGCTTTCATCTACTTTACACAGTCTAGATAAGCTGTGAGCATGAAAGATAGAGCCAGCAGAATGCCCTACAACATGCAGCTTAATATCTGAATTGTCTTTCAAGTAGGCGGCCAATTGTGTTAGAAAATACGTACCATCGGACGTGGTACGGGTAAAGGGCGTGCAAGCATCTGATTTCATTTCACGCCAAAGTGCACCACCTACTTTGCGCGTCGCCCATTCCAGAATGCGGTCGGTATAATCAGTGAAAGCCCCAACTTTATTGCTAATCTCTTTATTCTTAAAGCCCAGAATATCTTTGAGTTCTTCTAGCATACCCGTGTCGTACATGAAGTGAATGGGGTAAATATCGTTTTTAAGGAAGGTGTCTTTCATGGCTGCAATGCGTTTAGCCGAAGCTTTTATGCTATTTAAGCCGCCGTGTGCATATAACATTACATGACGATGGTTACTGTCAGAAAGTTTTTCAATAATGGCATCGACGTGGTTTTTATTGCTCCAATATTTGCTTCTGGTGTCAAAGTGTCCGTCGTCGAAATGAATGAAGTGATCTTGAATGCTCACCCGTGGTGTGGAGCGAGAAAACAAACCCTGTGCAATAGAGCGCGTAGCCTGATGGTAAGTCCCTGAGCCTGAAATAGGAAGCGCAAGTTGAACAACCCACGCATCCATAACGTTTAACGCCCAGTCGTCGTACCGCCAAAGTGCCAACCCTGACTTTTTCCAATTCGTACCCCAAGAGTTTTGGATCCAAAAACCTTCGTCGTTATAGCCAACAATGGCAAACGCGTGGCCGCCCATGGGTTCAGGCCTTAAATTTATTGCATCACCTTCGCTATCTTTCCAGCCTTCATGAATTCTGGCAGAAACAAAGATCACGCCCACTTCGTTAAGTGCCGCATGAAAATCGCTAATTTCTCGTTCAATACGGTAGTACGCACCTAGCCTGTGATTGCTGGCATTGTTAGCAATAGCTAGGGTCATTTCAAATTCGTTGCTGTGCTTAATATCTTCAGTTAGTGACTCGTTACATACGCCACTGTTGTACCACCCCTTAATTGCACCGCGGCAGCTAGAGCCTTCATACGCTTCACCTAACCACTCATCATGACGTTTAGCCATGGCATAAAGCATCCACGGGCTAACTGTATGTTTTCGGCCTTGCTGACGGTAAATGAAATTAATGGTAGCGGCCAATGCAAAGCCCGTACATGCCCCTTCTTTACCTTGGTCTAAAATAACCAAATTGCCTGGCGGGTCGATAAAAGGCTTAAGTGGCGTAAGATTAGGTTGGTAATAACGATCCCGAAGGTCGGGGTAATCGGCGCTGACATTCAGCATATTTTTTGAGACAGGCGAGTTCATAAAATCATCCTTTGATGAGGGCAGATAATCTTTGCTGTACAGTTGGATGATTACGCTCGTACACCAAAGGTTAGTGGCCCTTAGCTCATTACGGTTGTCCGAAAGTGCTGCCTTGAAAAAGGCTGTGGTCAAATGAGCGACATTACCTTCGCTAAACGTTAAGGCACTAAAAGCATGTCAACGGCCTCGCTAAACGCTAACAACATACGAACTTCGGTTTCGGTGTGACCCACACCTTTTCACTGTTTCGGTATTTTGTAGTTTGACACTTTTTATTCAAGAGTATCAGGGTGCATGAATTTCCATGCGTCCCATCTAATGTAACACAAACTAATGTAGCAAAAACGGCAGTTAAAATGGAAGTGCGATACGAAAAGGGCGTGTTAGTGAACTAACACGCCCTTTTGTAAACAAGAGTAAGTAATGGTTAAGCGCTACCGTTTACTTTTTCGCTTTAGCAAAGGCATCGGCAAAGGCGTTTCCCATAGCGCTATTTTGAGGTTGGCTATTGCGATTGCCGCCACCCTGATTTGAACGAGGGTTTGCTTTTGCGTTAGCACGCCCAGCCCCTTTACTTTGTGGTTTTCCTGCTGCTGGTTTGCCGCCTGCATTATTGCTTTGACTCGGTGTATCGTCTAAGCGCATGGTGAAGGAAATACGCTTGCGCGGTACGTCTACTTCAAGCACTTTTACTTTAACGATATCGCCCGCTTTGACCACCTCGCGAGGGTCTGAGATAAACTTGTTAGTCAGTGCTGAAATATGCACCAGTCCATCTTGATGCACACCTACATCAACGAACGCACCAAAGTTGGCCACGTTGCTTACCACGCCCTCTAAAATCATACCTGGTTTAAGGTCGTTAATGGTTTCAACGCCTTCTTTAAACGCGGCAGTTTTAAACTCTGGACGAGGATCGCGGCCTGGTTTATCCAGCTCTTTTAGAATGTCTTTAACCGTTGGCAAACCGAATGCGTCGCTGGTAAAGGTGTCTGGCGACAGGCTTTTTAGAAGCTCGGTATTGCCGATGATGTCGTTAACCGCAACAGCGGTAGTATCAACAATCTTATCTACCACTGGGTATGCTTCTGGGTGAACCGCAGAGGCATCAAGTGGGTTGGTGCCGTTTACAATGCGAAGGAAGCCCGCCGCTTGCTCAAAGGCTTTAGGCCCTAAACGTTCTACTTTCAATAGCGCTTTACGGTCTGGGAAAGCACCATTGGTGTCTCTGAAATTAACAATGTTATGCGCTAGGGTTTTATTTAAGCCCGATACGTAGCTCAACAGCGCGGGCGATGCAGTGTTTAAGTCAACGCCAACGGCGTTTACACAGTCTTCAATAACACGGTCTAGCGACTTGCCTAACTGGCTTTGGCTTACGTCATGCTGATATTGGCCTACACCAATAGCTTTAGGTTCAATTTTAACCAGCTCTGCCAGCGGGTCTTGCAAGCGTCGAGCGATAGACACTGCGCCGCGGATTGACACGTCAAGGTCAGGCAATTCTTTTGAAGCAAGCTCAGAGGCTGAATACACCGATGCACCCGCTTCACTGACCATAATTTTTTGTGCAGTAAGCTCGCTGTTGTTCTTGAGCATTTCGCCAACGAGTTTGTCTGTCTCGCGCGAGCCAGTACCGTTGCCAATGCTGATTAAATCTACTTTGTATTGCTTGCACAACGTGGTGAGCGTGCGAATAGATTTATCCCACTGGTTTTGTGGCGCATGCGGGAAAATGGTGTTGGTTGCGACCACTTTTCCTGTGCTGTCTACGACCGCTACCTTAACGCCAGTTCTCAAACCTGGATCTAAACCCATAGTGGTTTTTGCACCTGCAGGCGCAGCCATCAACAGGTCGTTTAAGTTTTTAGCAAATACCTCAATGGCCTCCTCTTCAGCGCGTTCTCTAAGGGCGCTGAATAGCTCAGTTTCCATGTGTAAACCAATTTTGATTTTCCACGTCCACTGTACAACTTGAGCTAAGAAGTCATCTGCACCACGGCCGCGGTGCATAATATCGTAATGGCTGGCAATAATATGTTCGCAATGCGACGGGCCGTTGTCTTCTGACTGCGGGTCGGCCTCTAGCTGAATGTGTAGCATGCCTTCGTTGCGGCCTCTAAACATCGCCAGCGCGCGGTGAGATGGTACGTTCTTGTACTTTTCACTGTGTTCGAAATAGTCTTTATATTTGGCGGCTTCTTGCTCTTTACCTGTTACAACCGTGCTTTTTACATAAGCATTTTCAGTTAAGTACTTGCGCACCTTTGCCAGCAGTGTAGCGTCTTCGGCGAAGCGCTCCATTAAGATATAGCGGGCGCCTTCTAACGCTGCTTTAGTATCAGCAATGCCACTATCAGCGTTAACGTATTCGCTTGCTGCACTTTCAGCATCGGTATCTGGGGTAGAGAATAAGGTATCAGCGAGAGGTTCAAGGCCTGCTTCAATAGCAATCTGGCCTTTAGTGCGTCGACGGGGCTTGTACGGTAAGTATAAATCTTCCAAGGTAGTTTTGCTGTCAGCACTGGTGATACTGCTTTTAAGCTCGTCGGTTAGTTTGCCCTGTTCCTCGATAGATTTAAGGATTACATCGCGGCGCTCTTCAAGCTCTCGCAGGTAGGTTAAGCGCTGCTCCAAGGTACGCAGCTGTGTGTCATCAAGGCCTTGTGTCACTTCTTTTCGGTAGCGCGCGATAAAAGGTACGGTAGACCCTTCATCAAGAAGTTTAACAGCGGCAGTTACTTGCGAAGGTTGAACGCTAAGTTCATCTGCAATTTTATTGATAATCATAAGTCGCTCTAAGATACTAATAATTCGCGTCAGGCAATGGCGAATAAACGGTGTGTGAAAGGCTTATATACACAGCGTCGGTAGTGAAAATAGGAGCGGTGAGTATATCACCGCGGTGTAGGGGAAGTCGTCTGATCATTGTGTTACAAATGGGTGATTAAATAGGGCATATTAGTGCTCACAGTTTGTCTGTTGCGTCGTACCAAATACGGTTTATCCACCACTCTTTCGTGCCCGTTTCGGTTTTTACAACAAACTCATCGTCTTCTTCTTTGCCAAGCAGTGCTCGCGCCATCGGAGAGTCGATAGAAATGTAATCCTTTCGGCCGAAAATTTCGTCGTAGCCCACGAGCCTAAGTTCCATCACCTTGCCCGCTTCGTTTTCAATTTCAACCCAGGCACCAAAGAAGACCTTACCCTCTTGCTGTGAATCGTAGTCCACAACCTTTAAGTTTTCCAAGCACTTGCGAAGGTAGCGTACGCGGCGATCAATTTCCCGTAGCTTCTTCTTATTGTACTGGTAGTCGGCATTCTCGCTTCTGTCACCAAGGCTCGCTGCCCAGGTTACCTTGCGAGTAATTTCAGGTCGTTCTTCACGCCACAAGAAATCCAGTTCTTGTTTAAGCTTTAAGTAGCCCTTTCGAGTGATAAGCGGTGTTTTCACAATGTCCTATAAATAATCCAGCTAATTACCCTTACTTTATGTGGGTAATAAGGCAAAACGCAATCTTTCTGTATGCCAAAAAGTGACAAAGTGAGTAGATTGAATAATTATTGAACATAAACCTTTCACGTAGTGTCGTAGTATAAATAGTATTCTAATTATTAGGGGATATGAATGCGTAACAGGATACCTGTGTTGAACCGTCGAAGGTCGGGGAACGACCCGTTCCAAACCAGCGGTACTATCATTGGTTTCATGCTGTTTTTAAGCGGTGGGCTGTTATTACTCTATGCCTTGCTTGATATCGTTGTTCGCTTAAAGAGTATGCAAACCGTGATATATCTTATTTTAGGTTGTGCTATGTATAAGGTGGGTCAGTCTCTGTTAAATCATTTTGCTACGTTTAAGGTACACACAGAAAGACGGCGCGCCCCTCAGCGTTAAAACCTTTTGTTTTAAGCACCAAGTTTTAAGGCGAAATTGTTCCAAAAAGGCTTGGAATAGACCGTGAAATTTGGTCGATTTAGACTAAGCTTAATAGTGTAATTCGAGGCACCAAGCATATTGAATAACCCACTTTACTATTTGGGTACGCGCGTGGTGAAAATCCACTGGCTCGTAGGGAAAAGGTAGGCAAGGATCACGCTGACTCACTAAAACAAAAAAGCCGACGCTATGCGTCGGCTTTCTCTTTTTCTTAAAGCACTAACTTATTCCGTTGGCGCTTCTGCTTCAGGCTTAACCACCTCTAGCAACTCAACGTCAAAGATAAGCGTCGAGTTTGGCGTGATTGCGCCAGTAGAACGCGCACCATAAGCAAGTTCAGATGGGATATGGAAGCGATACTTTGCGCCTTCTTTCATCAATTGAACGCCTTCAGTCCAACCAGAAATAACGCGATTAAGTGGAAATTCTGCTGGCTCGCCACGCTTGTAAGATGAGTCGAACTCTGTGCCATCTAACAAGGTGCCACGGTAGTGAACTTTAACCATGTCTGTCGCTTCTGGGCTTGCACCCTCGCCTTCTTCAAGTACTTCGTACTGAAGACCAGACTCGGTAGTTACCACACCTTCTTTCTTACCGTTTTCTTCTAGGTAAGCTAGGCCTGCTTCAATATTTTTTTCAGCGGCTTGTTCCGCCATTTCTTGCTGCTTAGCGCGAAGTACTTCTTCGCCTTGTTGAGCGATTTGCTGAATCTGCTCTGGCGTAAACTTAAGGGTGTCGTTTAGACCGTCTTTAAAGCCTTGTTGTAGCGCATCTTGGTCTAATGTTAAACCCAGTTGCTCTTGTTGTTCGGCACGGTTGCTAACGAACAAACCCATGCTTGCGCCCATGGCGTAAGCTTGCTTTTGCGTATCTGTCATTTCTTCTGCTGAAACAGAAGTTGTTTTTGCACTATCAGCGCTTGTAGAAGCGGCCTCATCAGATGTATTTGGCTGGCAAGCGAAAAGGCCTAGCGCAGCGATAGTAGATAAGGCAACGAGCGACTTCTGCATAAAAACGTCTCCATAAATTTTTATCATCATGCGTCTATGTCTATACTGCTGCATCCAAGGCAGTGTGCACGATAGTTAAAGATGCGTGATCCATGCTATGTTAAACCTAGCGTTTACAAAGCGAAACCCATTTGATTATGTTTAGGCCTCAAATGTTCCATAGAATAGCGTTACTCATCGTACTTATAGGTAATTCCATGGGATGTTCTGTCCCTGATACTACGCCAATACAGCAGTGGCGTCATGTAGAAGAAGGCGCCTATGCCGCAGATATTTCTACCGACGGCACGTTAGCGGTGGTTTCTGGCGTGAATACCGGGGTAAACGTATGGCGAATTGGACAAAGTGATCCCCTTTATCACTGGAGTCACCAAGGTGAAGGTGACAACCTGGTCATGTCAGTACACATTAGCGCCGACAAACGCTATGTTGTTACCGCTGACCGCGAGGCGTTTGCCTTATGGAGTCTGGAGACCGGCGAGCCTGAAGGTTTTTGGCGCATTGACGAGTCATCAATTAGAGATGTGGTGGTTACCAATAATGGTAACGGCATATTGGTGGCGCGCTCAAATGGCAAAGTTATGTACTTTGAACCTCGTACTTCGCGTCGACTAGAGTTTTTAGGGCATCAAGAAAAGGTTAACTCCATTGATATTTCCCCTAACGGTAAGTTCGCATTGACGGGGGGCAACGATTACATAGCGTATTTATGGAGCACTGACACTGGGCAAATAATTCATACATTCACCCACCCCACGCGAGTAACAAAAGTAGCGCTTGATGATGAAGGCCGCTTTGCTTTTACTGCGGACAGCCAGAGCAAGTCGCAAGTGTGGAATGTGCAAACTGGGCAGCCTGTAGCATCCCTCAAATATGTAGCGCGTCAGAAAATCTTCACAGACGTTGAGTTTTCCAAAGATGGTCAGTTTTTACTAACAGGCTCTCCCGCCAGAAAAGTATACCTGTGGGATTTGAAAACTGGCGAGCAAGTGCAGTCCATACAGGTTGCATCACGAGAGTCAGTTTCACCACCAACCGCAGTTGTGTATGGCGTCGCCTTCCTCCCCAATGATAATATATTGTCCATAAGCAGTAGTGGCCTTGCCGAAGAATGGCAACGAGAGAGATAGAGAATTTACATGACAGATAAAAGCGCTGAGCATTTACAACAGCAAATAGATAGCGCGAATAGCTATATCGAAGAGCTTCAAACTAAAGTTGCGTTTCAGGAGCACACCATTGAGGCGCTAAACGATGCGCTGTCTTCGCAACAAAAGCAGCTTGACGATTTAGCCTTTAAAGTACGCCATGTCGTTGACCGCGTTAAGTCTATCGAGCCGTCTAATATTGCTAAGCAGTCAGAAGAAACCCCGCCTCCGCATTACTAGAACAGTTGAAGCGCACTAGTAATTGCAACGCGGTATTCACTTGGAGCACGTCCATTGGCGATGACACTTATTGCGGGGCGCTCATCGTGGGGAGAGGCCTGTGAAGACATCAAAGGCGCTTCGTTGATGTGTAGTAGTGTTTAAAAAACATCACGCTAGTTCATCTTGTTATGAGTTAGGCGAAGTCTTCATTTAGCCAGGATATACATTTGAATTACACTTGCGCCCCGATACAAAGGCTTCAGCAAAAAGAAGCCTTTTTTACTATTTAAGAGAGTGAGTTATGAGCGATTTTGATATGGATGCGTTTGATAGCATCGATTTTGACTCTGTTGAGCAGTCAGTAGCAGAGAAACAGGCTGAAAAAGACAAGCAAGAGAGTCAAGAGATTGAAGGTATGCGCGACGGCGCCAACGACTGTGGCGATAGCTGTACTATTTAAGCGCGTTCAGCGGCGAGGGCTCTTAATTTTCAGGGCCTTCCGGCACTTCCAACCTATCCAGCTCGAGTCTATCCAACTCTATACTTTTCTCCACATCGCCGTTAAAAGCTTCGATAAATGCATTTTTTAAAATCGCGGTAAATGCCTCCCATGTTTGGGTGTCAGGGCTTGATAAATCGCCTTCAACAGGAATGCGTGTGGCAATTTGGTCTTCGCTTTGGTTTTCAAACAGTTCGGTGACAAACGCGGAAATGGCTTCGATACTGCCTTCAATAAAACCATCGCCGTCACGTTCAATGTCACCCTTCCAAGAAAATACCTCCACATTATGCAAAATGGGTTTGATATAGCCTTTTACTTTCCCTTCATTAGACGCCACTTCAGCCGCAAGTGTGAGGGTGCCCGCTTCCAGATCAAACGGTGCGTAGGTATCAAGCAGGTTCTTAAAGTTCACTAGTCCAACGTTGTCAGCTTGAATATCAACGTCAAATGTGGGGGCTGTTGTTGCCGGGTTGAGTTTAGCGTTTAAGGATATCGTGCCCTGCTGTGCCGTTTGTCCTTGCGCTTTGGCCGTTGCTACACGTGAGTCTGACAAGTTATCGCTATTCACCAAGTTATTCACTTCAAGCTGAATATCATGAAGCGCAATGTCGATAGCCGGAGAAGTATCGGGGTTGTGGAAAGCGACTTTTCCTTGGTTAATAGTTAGCTTATCGATGCGTAACGGGAAGAGTTGGTCGGCGATAGATAACCAGTTTTCATCCTTACCAGACTGGCTTCTCTCCTCCGTGTTGCCGTCTACAAAATTAATCTCGGGGGAATTAACAATGACTTTTCCCACCGCTGCACCTTTGAAAAGCTGTGACCATGAAAGCGTAAACTCCACATAGTCAGCTTTAAATAGCGGCCTATCTACTTGCCCGTTCGCCTTATAAAGCAAAACATGTTCTAAACTATATGCGCCACGCCATAGCATTAAATCTACATCGCCCACGCGGCCGTTATACTCTTTTGACTGACTCAGCGTCGTGTTGATGTATGACGCTGCGGCGTAAGGCAAGTAAAGTCTTATGGCAATGAGCGTAAGCAACAAGGCTATAAGGACATAGCAGACACGTTTTTTAGCATGTTTCATATTTCACTCCTTTGCTAAGGAAATACAAAAATTATGCCTGAGCAACCTCTTTCGTTAGGTAACTAGGATACCCAGCGTTGGCGTGGCATGAAGAGACGTTTGCAAAAAGCCTGAGCACAGCGTTGTAAGGTGTTACACAGGCTTAACGGTAAGATTTACTGAGACGTGGGTAGGAATGTTAGTGCGGTTTAAAGATGCCAATCACATTTTCGTTTGAGCGTGTGGCGGCACTCACCTTTTCATCAGTTTGCGCTTCATTGTATCCACACGCAACGCACTCCAACTTTTCTACGTTATTTTCAAAATATAACGAAATCGTATCTAGCTCTTGGCATTTTGGGCACGTAGCCCCTGCAACAAAGCGGCGTTTTACACGTTTTGACATACATACACCTTTGGATAATTTCGCGATTATTATACCTTGAAATGGTAAGTGTTGATCAGCTTTTACCTTAAGTTTTTGATATTATACGCGCCCTAGTTTGTTCCATCACAGGTTACTCATGATAAAGCTTTCAAATGTATCGCTACTTCGCGGTCGCAAAATGTTGCTAGAAGAGGCGTCGGCGCAGGTTTTTCCAGGCCACAAAGTAGCGCTGATTGGCAGCAACGGCTGCGGAAAGTCCACGCTTTTTGCACTGCTGAGAAGTGAGTTAAGTGTCGATGCTGGCGACTGCAGCGTACCGAATGACTGGCGAATTGTAAGCGTGGCACAGGAAACGCCAGCAACTGACCGGACTGCGATAGACTATGTGGTGGACGGTGACAAACATTTACGTAATCTACAGGCGCAATTAGAAGCCGCTGAAAAAAGCGGCGACGGTGTAAAGATTGGCCAAATTCACGGGCAGCTCGAGCAAGCGGGAGCATACGACGTGGAAGCTCGCGCAGCGACCATTCTGTCGGGTCTTGGGTTTACCAATGTGCAGTTAAGCGCACCAGTTAGCGATTTTTCAGGTGGCTGGCGTATGCGCCTAAACCTAGCTCAAGCGCTGCTTTGTCCTTCAGACTTACTGCTGCTTGATGAACCTACTAACCACTTAGACTTAGACGCCGTTATTTGGCTAGAGAAATGGCTTCAACGCTATGCGGGAACGCTATTGCTGATTTCTCACGATAAAGCTTTTATCGACAACACGGTTGCGCAAATTATCAGTGTTGAACAACAGAAGCTTATCACCTACACCGGTAACTACTCGTCTTACGAAACCCAGCGCGCTGAACGTATTCGCTTGCAAAACATTGAATATGAAAAGCAGCAGCAAAAAGTAGCGCACCTCAATTCGTTTATTACCCGATTTAAAGCTAAAGCGAGTAAAGCTAAGCAAGCGCAAAGTCGTATTAAGCAGTTGGAGAAAATGGAAACCTTGTTGCCAGCCCATATGGCAAGCCCATTTAGCTTTTCTTTTGCGCCGCCGTCGGCACTGCCAAACCCGCTTGTGCAAATGGAAAAGATACAGCTGGGTTACGACGACCATATTGTGCTGCAACAGGTGAAACTCAATTTAGTACCTGGCAGCAGAATAGGTCTTCTAGGTCGAAACGGGCAGGGTAAGTCTACGCTAATCAAACTATTGGCGGGCGTGCATGCGCCAAAACAAGGTATTTTTAATACGGCTAAAGGCCTTAAGATTGGTTACTTTGCTCAGCATCAGTTAGAAACGTTAGATGCTAACGCTACTCCGCTTCTTCATTTGCAGCGCATTGACGAAAAAGCCACCGAGCAGCAACTTCGCGACTATTTGGGCGGATTTGGATTTAATGGCGATGAAGCGTTAGCGCCCGTGGCACCTATGTCGGGCGGTGAAAAGGCGCGCTTAGTATTGGCGTTAATTGTTTATCAGAAGCCTAACTTATTGCTGCTGGATGAGCCTACCAACCACTTAGATTTGGAAATGCGCCATGCGCTAAATATAGCGCTTCAAGGTTTTGAGGGAGCCATGGTACTGGTCTCGCACGACCGCTTCTTACTCTCCTCGGTATGTGAGGATTTCTATTTGGTAGACAGTGGCGAAGTTGAACCATTTAAAGGCGACTTGGACGACTATCGCGACTGGATTTTAAAGCAGCAGGCAGCGGAAAAAGCCAAGGCCAACAGCGACGCCAAAAACGAAGAGCTACAAGAGACTGGCGCGCAGAGTAAGCCGGAACGCAAATTAGATCGTAAAGAAGAAAAACGCCGTGAAGCCGAGTTTAGGCAAAGGGTTGCGCCACTTAAAAAAGCCATTGAAAAACACGAAAAAGCCATGGAAAAATGTGGTGCTGCTTTGGCTGAGGTGGAAGCGTCACTTGCCGATACTTCGCTTTACAGCGAAGACAAAAAGGCGCAGCTTATGGGCCTACTCGACAAGCAAACTCAGCTTAAGCAACAGCTTGAGGAAGAAGAGATGGCATGGCTAGATGCCCAAGAGCAAATTGAGTTAAAACGAGAAGAGTATGACAATGCCAACGCCTAATATCGAAAACCGCGCGTTTTGGGAGTATAGCGTTTCTCGCTATACCAAAGGTGATATGGCTCCCCTTGCGCTTTTACTGCAAGACAACCACAAGGTTAATGTAAACGTTCTCTTGCTGATTTGCTGGTGTTTAGAGAATAATGTCATCATTAATTTGCCACAGCTTAAGGCAGTGATTGCGGCATCAAGTGCGACCGAAGAAAAGTTACAGTATCACCGTGCAAGGCGAAAGGCTGCGAGCCCCGAAAAAGGCGGAGACCAAGCAGAATATGACGCACTCAAAGCACAAGAGCTAGAGCTTGAAAGACAGCAGCAGCACGATATTGTTGCGTCGTTCAATGAGCAGCCAGTCACGCATCTGGGTCAAGGGCAATCTGTATCGTCTAACGTATTTAACGCGTCTATCGCAGCGTTTATAAATGCATACGGACTGCGAGACAACAACGAGGCGCGCCAACTAGTGAGCCTAGTGGTTAATCAACTATCGTAAAAACACAATAAGAAAACAAAATGAGTAAATCAGCGCTATCGCATGGAAAGATAATAAAAAGCAGCTTTAAGGTGCCAGGGTGGGCGAAGAACCGTCATGTGCAAACCATATGGCCGCGTTTTATTCAAAAGCGGTTGCCTTTGTCTTACGACATGGAGCGTCTCACATTACCCGATGACGACTTCGTCGATGTGGCGTGGGGGCCAAAACCGCAGGAAACATCGGGTATCGTGGTGATGTTTCATGGTTTAGAAGGCAGCATTAAGTCGCATTACGCGAACGATATGATGGCTCAATTGTCAGTGAATGGTTGGCAGGTGGTGATGATGCACTATCGCGGCTGTAGCGGCGTGCCAAATTTAAAAGCGCGGGCGTATCACAGTGGAGAAACAGAAGACCCCAGCTTTTTCTTAGAGTGGCTTCACGATAAATTTCCACGAATTCCTAAAGTGGCCATCGGCTTTTCCCTTGGCGGCAATATGCTATTGAAACTGTTGGGCGAAAACCCTGCGCAAAAGTGGCTTAAGGCAGCGATTGCCATTTCTTCACCTCTTAAACTTTCTGAATGCGCTAAATCAATTAACCAGGGTTTTTCTCGCGTATATCAAAAGTATTTACTTACTAGCATGAAGGATACGCTGCGTAAGAAAATGGAGTACATCGATTATCGCAAGCTTATACAGCTAACAAAAACTGATGTGGAAGAGATCACCAGCTTTACCCAATTCGACGAGAAGATCACAGCGCCGCTTCACGGCTTTGCAGACGCTCAAGACTACTATGAAAAGTGTAGTGCGTATCACTTTTTAAGCGCGATCCACTGTCCTACACTGGTATTACATAGCATTGATGACCCCTTTATGAATCACTTAATTGTGCCTAAGGAAGAAGAGCTTGCGCGCAACGTTACCGTGGAGCTAAGTGAACGAGGCGGTCACGTTGGGTTCATGCAAGGTTCTATATTAAATCCTAAAGTATGGCTGCACGAACGGGTGAAACGTTTTGTAAGTGAAGCCTTACCTGTAAATACTACGTGTCGTTATGTCAGCCGCTAATGTTGATGTTCTAATAATTTACCCAAACGCTTTTTATCAGGAGTGTGAATGATAATCCCCATTGACGCGCTAGAAGCCGATACGCTTTATAGCTTGGCTGAGTCTTTTGTTCTGCGAGAGGGCACGGACTACGGCGCTGAAGAAGTTGCGCTAGATGTGAAAGTGCAGCAAGTGTTAAACAGACTCAAGTCGGGTGAGGCGGTGCTGGTCTATTCAGAGCTTCATGAAAGTGTAGATATCAAAAGAAAAGAAGATATTGAGCCAAGCGAAGCTGAAGAACAATAGACACAAAAAAGCCGGGTCGAGCAGCCCGGCTACCTACCTGAGGAGAGGAAGGCTTAAAACGCGTAACGTGCAGTTACCTGCATAATGTCTAAATCATCAATGATTCTGTAGTTTGCACCCACAGCCCATTGTGGCGTGATGTAATAGTTAGCGCCTACTCTAAATGTCGCTTCACCATCGTCTACATCGTAGTAGCCAACTTCACCCGCCAGCTCTACCTGCTCTGTGATCATCGAGCGAAGGCCAGCATTGATGCTGTAACCTGTTTCGTCGTTTACGTCACCGTCAATACGCTCTAAGTTGGCACCAAAATACGCGTCTGTTGTCGCGTTAACAGGTAAACGGTAACCCGCACCTAGTGTCAGCATATCAAAGTCAAAGTTGCCCTCTTCAAAGAAGCTATACTCGCCGTTTAGGTACCAGTTGCTATTCAATAGGTATTTACCGTTAACGGTTAAACCGTCTGGTTCAAAAGACTCATTGTCGTCAAAGTCCATTTTGGTGTAACCACCTTCTACGTAACGCCAGTCAGGCTTGTCGGCCATAGCTGTAAGAGGAAGTGTTGCCGCAGTTAGTGCTGCTGCAATAAGTGTGAATGATTTACGCATGTGATAACTCCTTAGTATGTTAAGTAACCCACCTTGTTCATCGCGAATGTTCTCGGTTTGTTATAAATGTGCAAACCCAAGCGCAAGTCAGCGCTTAACAGCGCGCTACAAAAGGCTACTTGGTTGATGAACACAAAGCCGTACTTGCCTTCATGCCATCTTTGTTATTTCCGTTAAGAAATAGTGTCCGATTTATTTATCAACATGATGAATAGCAAAGCGTTTGCCAACTTCGTACTAAATCACTATTTTGATATGTCTTAATTTATCTATGTAGCTAATATTTATAGATAAAATACGTCTGGCTTTTTAGAGGCTACACATTTGAAATGTTCAAAATCAAAGTTTGATGTATTCCTAGTAAAACGTTGGCACATAAAACTGTCTCTAAAAAACAACAGTTATCCTTTTGTCTAACTCATCGGACATTTTTACAAGCCAGTGTTCTCCAATAATCCACAATGTGTGTGTTTGTAAGGCATTGTAAATTATGAAAAATATAAAAAATAACGGCGGCTATTTCGTGTTGGAACAGCTTTTGCTCAAGTCTCTGTGTGTTATCCAACATTCACTTTAGCCCTTCGGCAAGGAATTCGGTTTTTCACGATATTAGTGGATAAAGAAAGGAAGAGAGCGCCTTTCTCGCGTGGCTTCAATCAATACCGTTTTTGTAAAAGACGCTTTTCAGTAAGTAAGGCGTGTAACGAGTTGTTGATGGTCATCTGGATAACCATTGTTTTCATAAGGAGAGGACAAATGGCTAAGCCAGTTTCGATTTTCGGTAAAGATTTACAAACGAATGTGCGTCAGCGCAATAAGCTGTCACACCTTCTTTTAGCGATGAGCAGTGTCATCGCATTATTTGCGTTTCATCAAGCCGGTGCAGTTGAGGTTAACAACGATAATCAGCCTCAAAAAGCATCGCCGGTTCTTCAGTCAATTATTGATGCTGCA
This sequence comes from Alteromonas sp. 07-89-2, assembly GCF_013113925.1. Classification (NCBI taxonomy): domain Bacteria; kingdom Pseudomonadati; phylum Pseudomonadota; class Gammaproteobacteria; order Alteromonadales; family Alteromonadaceae; genus Alteromonas; species Alteromonas sp. 07-89-2. The sequence continues at coordinate 37,688 of NZ_VTYM01000015.1, forward strand.
CGCCAGTCAGCGACAGAGAGCTACGAGCAGGACGATCACGGGTTAAACAGCAAGCTTAAAGAAATTGACTACACTACGTATCGTTCAATTCGCTTCAAGCCCGAGCAGAGTCTTTGGCATGACGAGAATGACTACGAACTGCAGTTTTTTCACCCGGGTTTTTTATATGAATACCCCGTCACTATCCACACTATTGGTGAAAGCAATAAGCCTGAACGCCTAGCGTTCAACAGTGACATGTTCAACTACGACGGGTCTGCGTCGGGGTTAGCTGGGCTAACGGACGAAAAGTCAGGCTTTGCTGGATTTCGCGTTCACTACCCTATCAAGAACGAAGAGTACAAAGACGAATTTGCTGTATTTTTGGGGGCATCGTACTTCCGTCTTGTAGGTGAAAATCAAGTGTACGGTATCTCTGCACGAGGTCTTGCGATTGATACGGCGCTAGCCAAAGGCGAAGAGTTCCCCCACTTCACTGAGTTCTGGGTCATAGAACCGAGTGAGGGTAAACCTATTACTGTTTATGCGCGTCTTGAAAGCCCTTCTGTAGCGGGCGCGTACAAATTTGTTATACAGCCTGATATTGATACCAGCGTTAAAGTAGAGAGTTGGTTATTTGCCAGAGATGACGTGAGCAAGCTAGGCATTGCACCATTTACCAGTATGTTCTTGTATGGCGAGAACACAGAAAAGCGTCATGACGACTATCGTCCAGAGGTGCATGATAGTGACGGTGTGCTCATGGTAACTCACGCTGGTGAAGAAATTTGGCGTCCACTGACTAATCCTGCACGCCTTCAAGTCACGTCACTTAGCGACGCAAACCCTAAAGGATTCGGCATGCTTCAACGCGACGGCGAATGGGATAATTACCTCGACGCAGAGGCCAATTACCATATACGCCCAGGGCTATGGGTGACGCCAGAAGCTGGTTTTGAAAAAGGCCGATTAGAAGTCGTCGAAATTCCAACTAAATCCGAAATACACGACAATATCGTGGCTTTTTGGACGCCTGAAAAGCCATTCAATTCGGGCGAATCACTGTATTTCGCTTACGAGCTTAAAACCGTAGAACAAAATCCGTTTGTCAGTGAACTGGCCTCAGTAGTACGTACCCGCCAAGGCAAGGCTGTGTTGCCGGGTGACGAGTTTAAAAACGACAGTCTAAATACGACACGACAGTTCAGCGTGGACTTCAGCGCGCCTTCTGCCATTGCTTTTGATAACGAGTCGATGAAGTTGGTGGTACAGGGTACTAACGGCACGATTTCTCAGCAGCGACTTTACCCCGTTGCTGATGGACAAGAGTGGCGGGCCACCTTCTTTGTTAAGCCGAAAGAAAAGCAGACGGTAGATATGCGCGCTTACATAGAGAAAGACGGTAAACGTGTGAGTGAGGTTTGGAATTATGTCTACCAACCAAAATAATCGCGCTTGCGCAGCGATATCGGACGAGGCTAAAGCCGTGCCTCAGGTTAAAAGTGATGGCACTGCACGTGCTTCACATTTCATCTTAAAAGGAGAGCATATGCGTTTGTTTATCATGGCAATGCTAGTTATTCCAAGCACGGCACTGGCCGGTTGGAGTTTGTACGAAATCTTTTTACCTAACGGCCTTACCAACCTAGAGATTGCACAGCTGGGGTTGGGGCTAACCCTGTTCGCATGGTTGTGTATGGCGTTTTGGACAGGCATTATCGGTATCTTTTTGCAGCTTTTTAACGTCGACCCGTTGAGCTTGCGCAGAAATCAAACGCCTCCTGATGCTACTGCGCCATTAACGCAAAAGCACGCCGTGGTCATGCCGGTTTATAACGAAGATACCCGCCGTATTATGGTGGGGTTTGAAGCTTGTATTCGCGAATTAATGGAAAGTGACAACAGTTCTAAATTCGACTTTTTCATGCTCAGCGACACCCGCGATATGGAAAAAGCGGATGCAGAGCTACGTGCCTTTACCCGTTTGAAAAAGCGTTTAGGTGCCTTCTCTAGTCAAGTGTTTTATCGTCGTCGCGAACAAAACCTGCACAGAAAAGTGGGCAACCTTAAAGAGTTTTGTGAACGCTGGGGTGCAAATTACGAGTCAATGATTGTATTAGATGCCGACAGCGTAATGACTGGAGAGCGCATGCAAGACTTGGCGCGTCGTATTGAGCAAAACCCTGATACGGCGTTGGTACAGACCATTCCAATGCCGGTACGTCAAAACACCTTCTTTGGTCGTTTTGTGCAGTTTGCTGCTCACCTTTACAGCCCAATGTTGGCGACAGGTCTATCGTTTTGGCAAACAGACAGTGCAAACTATTGGGGGCACAATGCCATTATTCGTATTGCACCATTTATGCAGCACTGCGGGCTACCTACCCTTGAAGGGCGCGCGCCTTTTGGCGGTGAAATTTTAAGTCATGACTTTGTTGAGGCTGCGCTACTGCGCCGTGCTGGCTGGCAGGCCTACTTGCTTACCGACACCACGGGCAGCTATGAAGAAGTGCCAAGTAACATTGTTGACTACGCAATTCGCGACCGTCGCTGGGTGCAGGGCAACATACAGCATTTAGGGTTATTGAACGTTAAAGGTCTTAAAATGGCAAACCGCCTGCACTTCTTATTTGGTGCGTTTGCGTACATCTCTTCACTCATACTATTTTGCATGTTGGCGCTAGGTACAGCAGATGCGTTAATTCGCGCCACGTCAGTGCCAGAGTTCTTCGTGTCTGAATACCAGCTTTTCCCTAGTTGGCAGGTAGCGCGCCAAGACATGATGATGGTAACCATGTGGGGTACGGCGGCGTTACTATTCTTGCCTAAACTTCTCGGTATTACCTTAGCTTTAATAAAACGTCGCGGCGAATTTGGTGGCGCGTGGTCTTTGCTTAAAGGGGCAGCAATTGAATTAACTATGGCCGTGCTTATTGCGCCGCTAATGATGTTCTATCACAGTTATTTTGTGATTAGCGTTTTTGTTGGCCACTCTGTTAAATGGGAAGCGCAAGAGCGTGAAGGGCGCAAAGTGCCATGGAAAGTTGCAATTAAACACACGCAAATTATGAGCTGTTTAGCGGTAGCGTGGGGCGTAACTACTTTCTACTTCACCCCGTCGCTATTTATGTGGTTGTTACCCGTATTAGTAGGCATGGTGTTAGCGGCGCCGGTTATCCGCTTAACAAGCAGCGATAAACTAGGCATAGCCATGCGTAAGTGGGGCGTGTTCATCATTGACCAGGAAGTGAATGAGTGTAAAGCACTTAAGCGTTTACGCGTTGCAATGGGGTATTTCGCTATATCACAGCACAAGGCAGAAGTACCTGCGCTTCCTGATAACGTGTGGCAGAGCATGCCAGAGCAAGTACTAAGTCAAAAGCCATTGCCTATGCGCCACAGGCTTCCTAACAGCGCATAATAGACTCACAGTAGATATCAAAACAAAAAAACCGCACATGTGTGCGGTTTTTTATTGCGTTTAATTACGCGCCACCTAGCTTTTTATCGATAGACGGCGGCAATAACAGTGTTTTACTGAGTAAACGTAACTGAAAACGTTACGGGTACTGTTGTTGTTATGCTCTTAAGCCCTGCAATTTTTTGAAGTGCAGCTACGCCTTCAGCAAGTCCAAAAGACTCTGCTTTAATTAACGTTGGTGACGTGGTTGATACGGTAAGCGTATCGTTGTCTACTTTACTTGCTTTAACAGCAAATGACGTAGGAACGGCTTTTCCGTGCAACATCAAAATACCGTCTACCTTCCCGTTAACAACTTGGCCCGATTTCAGGTTCATCATCGACTCAGGCAAGTTGGCCTCAAATGTCGCTTGTGCAAACTTGGTCACGTTGAACAGCATCTCTTGCATTCGCTTGTTGCGAATATCAATGGCTGTATTCACTGACGATAAGTCAACCGCCACGTTAAGTTTGCCACCGTCAGACAGCGTACCATCAAAGCTATCAAACTTATGTACTTCGGTGACTTGTGCATTCTTCGTCGATAAGAAGTGTAGTGCACTTGTTTCGCCGTCTATTGACCAATCGGCTGCGGCGGGAAATGCTAGCCCACATGCGAGCAATGCTGCAGACAACGTGCGAATACGTGTAGTCATCATAGGTTACTCCTTTTACTTTTTGGTTCCATCTGGCTTGATTTAACCACTACCAGAGTAATGTGGCCCAGCAACATTACTACGCTATTATACGTAGGTTAACACGCTGCGCTAAGTAAATTATTACGCGCTAGTGCTGATGTGGGTTTACGAAGTCATCATACTGGACTACATCTTGCCATGGCACCCTTTGATCGCCCATTACCACAAAATCTGGGTTCTCTAGCGAATGACGCTGATTGTAGGTAAGAGGTTCGAAGTTAGCGGCGGCAATACTCCCACCCGCTTCAGAGACAATGCATTGCGATGCGCCAGTGTCCCATTCGCCGGTAATACCGATGCGCATAAACACATCAGCTTTTCCTTCGGCAATAAAGCAGGCTTTCAGGGAACAGCTTCCCAATGGAAGCGTTTGATATACGCGCTTGGCGCACATTCTGCTGAGCACTTTTTCTCTCGACTGACGACGGCTTATTGCAATCATCACCACACTATTTTTAGGGTCGTCTAGCTTGCGTACGCTTATTGGGTGATCGCCATCAGGTGATGACTTAAACGCGCCTTTGCCTTTCTGGGCGTAATATAACGACTGCCCTGGAGGCCAAAAGATAACGCCTATTGTCGGCTCATTGTTCTCTATTAGCGCAATGTTTACTGCGAAATCACCGCTTCTAGCAATGAATTCTTGGGTTCCGTCGATGGGATCGATTAACCAGTATCGAGGCCAATGCTTTCGCTCTTCTAGACTTGCATGTTTGTTTTCCTCTGAGAGGATTGGGATATCAGGCGTTGCGGCTTGTAAGCGCTTGTTGATGATATCATTTGCCAAATAATCTGCGCTGGTAACGGGAGACTCATCGTCTTTTTGATAAGCGTCAAACTCCCCTTTATCGTATACTTCTAATACGGCTTCACCGGCTTCGATGGCAATTTCTTTCGCAAGTTCTAGTAGGTCGGCATGGGCGTCATCGGGCATTGTTTATTGTTCCTTAAACCACTTTTGAGCTAAAAACAGCGCGGCTATACAGCGTGCTTCTACAAAGTCTTCTCGTGCAAGTAAAGCATCTGCTTCATCTAAAGGCCAGTGAATCACCTCAAGAGGCTCAGGTTCGTCGCCTTCAAGTTGCTTTGGATACAAGTCTCGAGCCAAAACAATGGTCATATTGGCGTTAAAGAAAGTGGGAGCCATGCTGACCTTATGAAGCTCCACAAGATCATTGGCCGCGAAGCCTGCCTCTTCTTGTAGTTCGCGATTAGCAGCTTCAATGGCAGTTTCGCCAGGGTCTATTAAACCTTTTGGGAAGCCTAGTTGATACGAATGTGTGCCGGCAGCATATTCGCGAATTAACACCATGGTGTTTTCATCAAGCATAGGCACTATCATTACCGCGCCCCTGTTTCCGCCAGCCATCCGCTCGAATTCACGGGTGGCGCCGTTCGAAAACTCAAGGTCTAAGCGTTCTACCCTAAAGAGTTTGCTTTGCGCAACGATTTCACGAGAATGAATTTGTGGTAACGGTTTGTTCGAATCAATTTTTGGCATGTCTATCGCTACAACTTTGTTATCATACTTGTATACAATTTCTTAGCTTACTTCATTATAAGGAAAATCGCTTGCCCTTTCTGCCCTGGAATGAAATAGAAACTGTACTGTTAGACATGGACGGCACTTTGCTGGACCTTCATTACGACAACCAGTTCTGGCTACATCATTTGCCTAAACGATTAGCACAAATAAGAGGAATTTCAGAGGCGCAGAGTCAACGTGAAATGACTGCGCGATATGAGTCAGTATTCGGGCAAATTCAATGGTATTGCTTAGATTACTGGGCTGAATCTCTCGAAATGGACTTAGAAAATGAGTTTATGCCGCTGAAGCGTGAGCTGGCACATTTGCTCGCCCTTCGTGACGATACAATTCCGTTCCTTGATGCGCTTCATGACTCAGGCAGGCAGGTGGTATTAGTGACCAATGCGCACCCAAACAGTTTGGCGCTAAAGATAGAGCATACCCAGCTCGACGCACATATCGACAACCTCATCTCTACCCATGAGTTCGGCGTAACCAAAGAGTCTCAGCTGCTATGGGAAAGATTACAGGCACGGGTAAAGTTCGATGCCCATCGCACTTTATTTGTCGATGACTCACTGCCAATTCTAAATGCGGCAAAGACATACGGTATTAAACATTTACTTGCTGTCGATAACCCTGATAGTACCTTGCCAAATCGCAATATTAGTGAGTTTCCAGCGGTGCGCGATTACCGTTTAATGCTAGAAGATATTAAGCAGAACCCTGTTGGGACTGTTTCGAAAGGACGTTTTTAAAGGACGAAAGCACATGGTTTCTGACACAATTTATGTAGGGTCGCTGAATCCGGTAAAAATTAATGCTGCGCTCAATACACTCTCTGACACACTAGAGCACGATTTCGACGCTCAGGGTATGGCTGTACCAAGCGGCGTGCCTGACCAGCCAATGAATGAAGATGAAACGCGCTTGGGCGCCATTAATCGCGTGAAGGCCATGCTTGCTCATCATCAAGGTGGTCTCACAGATGCGTGGTATGTGGCAATTGAAGGTGGTGTGGATGTATTTGAAGATGGTCCTGCTACCTTTGCCTATGTGGCGATATACCATGAAGGTCACTGGTCAGTAACGCGAAGTGCAAGCTTGCCTCTTCCTGTAAGCGTATATCAGGCGCTACAGCGTGGCGAAGAGCTTGGGCCGGTTATGGACAAGCTCTTTGATACGGTAAACATAAAGCAAAAAGGGGGGGCTATTGGTTTGCTTACTCTTAATCACGCCTCGCGACAAAGTGTTTATGAAGTGGCGTTAACGCTTGCTATGGCAAAGTTCCATTTCCCCGACTTATACACTGACTAGTGTTGAACCTCTTGTGCTGTACAATAAGGCGCATTACACCGTTAATCAAACAGAGCGCCGCAAGGTTATCCTTACTTAGGAAAAATGATAAGGCGATCGCAACGGTCGCCCTGAAATCTTTACTGCGATAAGTAATCTTTTCTGGATCCTTTCTGACACTATCCATTACTTAGGCTTCAAGTTACTTCTATATTATTGAAAATAGGTTAAAAAATATTTTTTGACACCTTGGCTTTTTAGTTGCACTTCCTTCAGACCAAACGGAATAAGGAGAGTGACAATGAGTGAGACAATCAATACCTACAACCCTGCTACAGGTGAAAAGATCGATCATTATCATTTGATGTCAGCCGAGGACGCCGAGCAAGCAGTTACCCGTTCACAAGAAGCCTATTTGAACTGGCGCCGTACGTCATTTGAGACCCGCGCAGATTTATTTAATAACCTTGCAAACCTGATGGAAGAGCGAATTGACGATCTCGCCAGCCTGATGACACGGGAAATGGGTAAGGTTACCGCGCAAGGAAAGCAAGAAGTGCAGCTATGCGCTGAAATATGCCGCTATACGGCCGAACACGGCGCTTCAATTTTGGAAGACGAACACCGCATTTTCGAAGGCGGTCGAGCAATCATTACGTATCAGCCCATTGGCGTTATTCTTGGCATCCAACCGTGGAATTTTCCGTTGTACCAAGTTATTCGTTACAGCGCCTCAAACATAATGGCGGGTAACACCACGGTACTGAAACATGCTAAAAACGTGTTTGGTATGGCGCAAGCCATTCAGCAAATGTACGAAGATGCTGGCTTTCCTAAAAATGTTTATCAGTCGCTGCTAATTGATGGCAGCACGGCAAGTGACTTAATCAAGCACAAATACGTTCGCGGCGTTACTTTTACCGGGAGTGACGAAGTAGGTAAAGAAGTGGCTAAGGAAGCTGCAAGCTTGTCTAAGAAAACCGTAATGGAGCTTGGAAGTAACGACGCCTTTTTGGTGTTAGAGGATGCGGATATCGACCATGCTGTAGAAATGTGTATCCAAGGACGCGTTATTAATAACGGTGAAACCTGTGTGGCGGCTAAACGCTTTGTTATTGTGGATAGCGTCTATGAAGAATTCCGAGACAAATTTGTGGCGCAGTGTAAAAAGCTAAAAGTTGGCGACCCCACAAACGAAAACACGGATTTGGGCCCAATGGCGAGAGAAGACTTGCGCGATGAACTTCATGAGCAAGTGAAGAAGTCGCTAGAAAACGGCGCTACGCTATCACTGGGTGGAGAAATTCCAGACTCTGATGGCTATTTCTACCCAATCACGGTGCTGGAAGATGTATCACCAGGTATGCCCGCTTATGATGATGAGCTATTTGGACCAGTTGCGTCGCTCATTCGCGTACGCGACGACAAGCAAGCCATGGAAGTAGCAAATGATTCACGCTATGGCTTAGGCGGTGGTATTTTCAGTACAGATATTGATAAAGCCATTGCGTTGGCGAAAGACGAATTTGATACAGGAATGGTAAATATTAATGGCTATTCACTCGCTCAGCCAAACTTACCTTTTGGTGGTGTGAAAGACAGCGGTTACGGTCGTGAGCACGGAGGTTATGGTATGCGTGAATTCGTCAATATCAAAACTATCATGGTCGCTGAGAAATCGGCCGAGTAGTGCACTTCTGTAAGAAGCAATGAGAAGAAAGGCGAACTTCAGGGTTCGCCTTTTTTGTTTTGCCGTACGCCCGATTCATTAAAGTAGTCGCACAGTAAAGCCCATGTAATTGAAAACAATCAGGCGAAAAAACAGTGCGCAGTCAACTAGGCTGAATAGTTTCGTCCGGGCAAACGGTCTTTTAATCAAATATCTGTGTATTAATGAGTAGGGAATAACATAAGGCGATGGTTATGACGGTTATAAATAAACGGTTAAGCAATGTAAGATCAGGCATTGGGCTTACAAGGCAGGACAAACAGCGCGGTAGAAAACAAACTGCGTTTTTTTGCGCTATGACAACCACTGCTATTCTATCGTTCTCGGCTTTAGCGCAGCCGTTGTCTCAACCATCAACTACATCAGACGATGCCGGCCTAAGCACCAGTCCTATGGGTTGCCATAACGTTTCGGTGCAAATATTAGGGTCGGGTGGACCTGAATTGGATGACGGCAGAACATCTAGTGCCTATGTGGTTTGGGTAAATGGTAGCGCCCGCGTGTTGGTAGATGCTGGAAGCGGAAGCAGCGTTCAGTTTGGCGCTGCGGGGGCGACGTTTGAATCGTTAGAAGTTATCTTGCTTTCCCACTTACACACCGATCACTCCGCCGATTTGCCAAGCTTTGTGAAAGGTGGGTATTTCACCGATCGCGAGAAAGATTTAATAATAATGGGGCCAGAGGGCAACGACATTATGCCGTCCACAAACGCCTATGTGTCGTCGTTAATAGGGAAAAACGGCGCGTTTAAGTATCTATCTTCTTACACCATAGAAGGCCAAGATGACTATGCGATATCCACAAAAAGCATCGGGGCCACAACCTTTGAACAACCGTTTAAACGCAATGTAAACGATAGCGTCAGTGTTGAGGCAATGACGGTGAACCACGGGCCTATCCCAGCATTAGCGTGGAAGGTTAAGGCCAATGGCTGCGAGGCGGTATTTTCAGGCGATACCAATGATAAACAAGGAAACCTTGCTCGTTTTGCTAAAAACGCAGACCTTTTGGTGCTACACAACGCCATTGGTGATGACGCGGGTCAGGTTGCTAAGAACTTGCATATGACGCCGACTCAGATTATCGACATTGCCGCGCAGTCAAACGCTAAGCAAATAGTGTTGTCTCATATTATGAAACGTAGCGAACCGGGTCTTGATGCACTTACTGAGGCGATTACTGTTGTAGCTGAAGGGCGAGTATATGCCGCTGAAGATTTAATGAACATTACCCTGTCTGAACAGGAGTAAAATAAGCGTAAACCGTCTGCGATACACGGTTTACGCTTTTATAGAGGTTCTCTAACTATTATTGAGGGGCAAAAGGCAGCGGAATAGGCGTACCGTTTACACTGGCTTCGCCATCTTTAAGTGTTAGCTTTGTCTCGTAACCTTTCTCGGTTTCTTTTATTAAGCCTTGTTGAGCGAAGGTACTTAGCATCATAGGTGTCTGTTGTTCTACAGCGGCTTGAAGCTCTTCAGCCGTCATATTTTGTGCTTGTGGCGTCGCCATTAATTGGCCCATCATATAGCCAGATGCCATACTCTGTGCAAGCGCTTTATCGGCGGTGATTTGTGCATCAGCCAGCAAATGCGTGACCCAATAAGCGGCGTCTTCCAACGTACCGGGAAGTGCATCTATACCCACTAATTTCGTGTTTGCGTAAGCGTTAAACGACCCTTCAGGCAACGTTGCTTTCAGCTTCGTTATATTAATCTCAGGCTCAGCTTTAAGCTGTGTTAGCAAGTTAGCTTCAATAAACTCCATCATTTTGGCTGGCACTTCTTCAGAAGGCACTAATAATGAATTGTTGCTAAATTCTTGATAGGCCTTAATGAAGTCGATATCTAAGTTATTGATGGCAACGCCTAATACCATGTCTGTAGCATCAAGTTCAGGGCCCACGGCTTTGTCGACAGCGTATTCTACGTAGACATTGGCGGTGTTATTGTCTTCGTCAATCTTGACGTCGGTAGCAAAAGCTAGGTTCTCAATCTTAACTGTCGCACCTGGCTCAATGTTAGAAATTTCTATGCTTTCAATACGCGCCTTACCAGTAGATTCAAATAAGTCACCTTTGAACGCCGCTACCATATCGCCATCATAGCTCATATCCATAGACAGATTTTTCATCTCTAAGGAAAATTCATCTGCGCTTATGCTTAGCGATTCACCCGACGACGTATACAAAGTTTTGTCACCATCAGGCTCAGCTTCACCCGCATAACCAGAGAAAAGTAGCGTGAACCCCTCTTCTTCGGCCGTCGCGCTAAGCGCTGGAATAACGTCTGCGTAGCTTAGTCCACCAAACAAACCAACCACGCCTTCGTTGCGATAAATTGGCTGTTGGCCATCCCACTGAACGTATTCTCTTAACTCATCTCCATCAATAGAGACCGTATAGTGAACGCGGCCTAATCCTAAGCCATCGCCAAAGTACACCGGTCCGTGATGAGCTACTAGCGTAGCGGTAATGCCAGGGTTTTCTTCCATTGGTATATCAGTGGAGTCAACATTCTGTGCATTGATTAGCGCTTGAAAATCGACAGCAAGCTTGATTTCTGCTGTTGTCGAAAACCAGCCTTTGTCATACGAAAGTACCTCGGCAGAATAAACGGCTTGTTGGTTAATTTCGTTTACGGCGGCGTTAACATTTTCGTGAACGCTAGTGCCAATAAAATAAGGGGCAACGCCAAGTGCAACCAAAGTTACGCCCGCGCCAGCTAGAAGAGGTTTGTTCATGATTACAATCCTTTGTTAAAAAGTGTTCCCGGTTCTTCTGGCCACAAACGTGAAGTACGTTGGTGGCCTAGAAATTCTACGCATAGTTTGTGCTAATGCATCACAGCTTAATAGCGATATAGCCGCTACCATCCGGCGCACCAAACAAGCGTGCGGCCTGATGGACTTCTTGCGGAAAGCTGTCGTCAGGCTTAAATTTACCACTTACTCGAATATTTTTCATCGTAGTAGGGATAACCGCATCCATCGACAAGCTTAGTAAGTTAGGCTCGCTTACTAGTATTCCAATGTCATCGCCTTCACAACGCAGCTTTGCGGAATAAGTGCCAAAATCAATAGGACCCTGTGTACCGGCAACTGTCGCGTTTAGCCAATCTCCGGTGCCGTTTAGCGATTGACACGCAGGCCCAAACGTTAAGTCACTGAGCGACACTTTGAAGCGCCCGCCGGCATTTACTGGCAGCGGAAGGCGAACTTGTGCAAGCACTCGGTCTACCGGTAAATACAGCGTGAAGTTTTCGGTATTTACGCTGTTTTGGCTGAAAAGTCCCGTGGTAATAGGCCCTTCAAATGCAATGTCATTTTTATCGCGAATATTACCTGCTTTAAGGTTTAATTTAATTTTACCTATCAACATATGTAAGGGGCTAAGCTCCCATTTTACATTGTTGATGGGTAGGCCATTAACTACTACAGTTTGCGCCTTGCCTGAAAACAAGGTGCCGCTAACACCACTAACGGCAACATTGCTAGGTAACGCAATACGGCCAATAACGTGAACAGCAGGCATGTAAGCAATGGCAAACAATAAGAAGGCAATAATGCCGCCTATAATCCAACTAACTTTCGACTTCATGCTTTACCTAATTGTAATCGGCGAATTTTGATATAGCCTGGCGCATCGGCCTCGGCAATATCCGCTTGAAGAATAATCACGCCCATATTTTCCATGGCTTTGAGCCATTCTAAAACACTGTTAAACGGCGCCTGATCAACCCACACCTGAAGCTCGTCGCCTTGTGGCTGCATACGAGATATAGCAATGTCGTGCTGAGCAGTAGTGCGGTTTACCGCTTGCGGTAACGAGCCAGAGAATGTTCGTTTACCCCCGCTGCTGCGGCGCAATTGCTGTGCTCTTGCTGCACTGTCTTTTACCCAAACCAACAAGGATTGCTGATTGTCGAGAAGCTGTTTCTGTTTATCTAAAGCAGCATTAAGCGGCGACCATACCGCAAAATAAAATAGCGCAATTATTAATAGCACAGCTGAAACCAGTACTAACTTTTGTTCGCGCTCGGTCAGCGCTTTGTACTTTTCTAAGAGTGCATTCATGAGGTACTCCTTACTGATACTGTACCTACAACGCCATTGTCACGATTATTTATGGCCCCTTGTTCAACCACAAAGCCTGCGCTTTCTGCTGTACGTTTAAACTGCTCTAGCGCTTCAAAGTTTTTACCTTGCGCCTGAATGCGAATCTCAGTGCGGGTTGCATCGAAGCGCAGTGTTTGCGGTTTTACATCAGTGGCTGAAAAAGCCGGAGCGAGCTGGTCTAGCATAATAAGCATAGAGGCACTGCCACCGCCTTGTTCTAACTTGGCAAGCTCGCTTTGTAGCTTCAGTCGCACGTTGCGATAGGTACCAATATTGGGGAAACCCGCCTTAACAGCGGTATTAATCTCACTGCTTAACGCCTGATTTTGGGCTTTAAGCTGGTAAAGAGAAAATCCTTTGTCGATAAGGCTGGTGCATAGCGCTAACACTGCTAATACTGCAGCAACACGCCACTGATTCAGAACACCGCTGCGCTTGCGCTTTACCTTGTAATCGCCTTGGCATAGGTTGAAGCTGCTTTGCATCGCCTCTTTTGCCAATACTTGCATAGGCAGCTCTAAGGGGGCCTGCGCTTCTTCAATATTTGGCAAAGTGCTTAAATCGATACCCGCATAATTGGTAATGGTTATCGGGCTTTCTTGTTGTGCAGTAAAATGGACAAGAGTTGGCAGTAACCATGTTGCCTCGCCCTGCACGCCTTTGAATGTGTCTTGTCGAACGAGAAGCTGTTCACCTAACGTAAGCACTGACCAACCGTTTTCGGTGACTGGCACTGCGAGTACATCAGGAATAATGGTGTCGCAGAATAACCCTGCTTCGCTAAGCCAGGACTGCCACAGCTCCATCTTTTCATGGCTAACTACTGCAACGGCCTGCTCATCGCCTCGCTTAGGGCCGATCGCAAAAAACTGCTGGCTAATGTCAGTGGCAAGCTCGTCTTCTAGCATAAACGGGATGGCAGAAATGATCTTGCGGCCAGCTTTAGGCGGCAGCTCAACCCATTTGAGTAAAATTTCGCTGCTAGGAGCTAAGGCAATAACACTTCGTTGCCCCGCGCGTTCGGTCAGCGAAGATAAGGCTTCTGCATTAGGCAGCTCGCCCGATGCAATAATTTCATCTTCGGTTCGCGAATAAACGAGCCAGCTAATTGGGTCTGTATGGTTGGCGCCTAAACGCACCAAGAGTTGTTCCATCAATAGGTTCCCCCAAACTCGCGATTCACAATACTAACGCCGGTATCGGCACTAACGTGAAACACGGTGGAAAGCTTAAAGGTTGCTTTGTTGTATTGTGTTTTTGTATGCAACATAAAATATTCAGTTTTAACCGAAAACCAATCTTGTCGAGTGCTTGTTAAATTAAGCGCTTGAATAGAGGGCTCGCTTAAAAATGCATTGGTATCGTCCCAGCCGTTTTGCGGGCGACTGCTAATCAAACTTGCGGCCTGCTGAATGTCTAATCCCGTTAGGCCTGCAAGTAATGGTGCATCTTCTTCTTCTAATGTGTTGACGTTAATTTTCAACTCATTGTAATCCGGGATCACGCAAACTAATGGCAGTAATGCGTCTAGCCATTGTGGTGATACACCGTTAATAATACGCAATTCACTTTTTGATGCCAGTGGTCCGTTAGCTGCTAAGTAAGGAAACTCTCTGGACTCGTATTCGCTGTCTTCTGCACCGTAAGGGCGCATTCTGTCATCTTCGTCGACCCAGTCGGCTAAACTGTCGCGTAAGGTATCTGCGGTGTAGTTGTCTAGTCCGTCAACGCTAAGTGATAGCAACATAGTGTGAAAAGCGTCCATGGCTTCCGTGGTGTTACTCGCTCCACTGCTGCCATTACCGCTGTTACTGCCCGCGCCTCCTGCACTGCCAGACGTAATCGCGTTTAAATTAAAACACGCTTGCAAATCGTCTAAGTTAGCGGTTAAACCACCGTTTTCTAAAGGATAGCTGAATTCTTGTGCCCAAGGCTGATCTATAGAAATCACATTCGGGCTTTCTTCTATCAAAGATTGGATAGACTTACGCGCAAAAGCCTCGGCTCCCATGGCGTACCAGTAGGCTTGATTGTTGTCTTTTAAGTTCATCGTACGCTGCACCTGAAGCTGCAAGCGTGTACCCATTTCTGTGGCTAATACCGCAACCAAGGCTACTATCATGAGCACAATCATTAATGCCACGCCTTGCTGCTTAGCGGGTGGAGCAATCGACTTGCGCTGAGTACTCTTGATTGTCATGACGATTCACCCGTAGTTAAGGTAAATTCTCTGCGTATTTTTCCGAAGTCTTTGCTGACAAACTCAATGGCCACGGCGCGCGGCAGTGCAGCTCCTTTATAACTTTCGCTCCACGACAGGTCTTCGTCTTCATCTAAGGAACTACTGTTAGCGGTGGCAAGAAATTCAATTTTTAAGCTTTCTACATCCTCTAACAGCACACGGACTTTGGGCTCGTAGCCTATGACGTTATCCACATAGTTGCTGTAAAGGCGCTCCAGTTTGTTTTCTCTAAGTCTATAGGCGACAAACTGTAGGGTACTTCGTGGCAACATTAACTGAGGGTTGTGCCACCCTCCACGTACAAAACCAATGCCGTCATCGTCACTGTCGTCGGTTTCACCGCCAGACATGACCACGTCTTGCTTTTCGCCGTTAACCCTTGCTGCACGAGGCACGGCTTGCTGAAGGTCTCGCTCAATCGTGATCATGGCACGCTGCAATAATTGAAGTTTTGCAAAACGCTCTTCTGAAATATCATTGCTGTCGATAACTGTGGTAAGTAGACCTGTGGATGCAAGCCCAATTAGGGTGAATATGGCCATAGCAATCAGTATTTCGATAAGCGTGAATCCGCGCTGCATGCTAATTTCCCGCCGTCGGTTTAGCAACGAAAGTGGTTACTGATGTAACTGAACTGCCGTAGCTTTCGTCTTCACCCACCGAAACGGTTACCGATCGCAAGTCGTTGTCGTTGGTTTTTGTCACCGTTTGCTGCCAGTACCACGTGCGATCGGCCATCTCCATCGTGCCTTTTAAATTGTTCTTGGGCGGCCACGTGGTATCTAACTGAAGCTGGTTTAAGCGATTGCTTGCCACCCAGTTGGCAAAGGTGACAGATTCTATTTGCCCAACGCTTGATAAATGCTCGCCTGCAGCTTTAAGTACTGCTGTACCGGTTAGCGCAAAAATAAGCAGGGCAACCATAACCTCCAGTAGCGTCAAGCCACTTTGCTGGCGTGGTGTGGCAGGTGCAACGTTCTTTTTCGATGCATCAACGTTGAACGCACTCATAGTGGTCTCTCCAGAGGCCCTTCAAGCACTAAAGGCGGAAGATCTTGGTTTTGCAGACTGTAATAGACGGGGTTGTCGCCGTCATCACCTTCGTAATTAAACGACAAGGTAAAAGGCGTCATTTCGCCACTCGACATTATAAGCACTTGAGGCGGAGGCAGCTTTTTCTCTTCTTCGTTACCTATTTCAACCCCTTCATCAGAAACACTTAAATTCTCGTCGAATAGTTCCCTGTCAAAGAGCCTGTCTTCAACATCCCATGGTAAGTCGTCTAAATTTAAAGTGAAGGTGAAAGGCTCAGGTAACGTATAAGGCTCGTAGGTTTTTTCGCCTTCGATACGCTGCCACTCATCATCGTCGTCTAAGTAGACAAAGTAGTATTCATTTTTATCGGCTTCAAACCGCACACCAAGCTGTTGTTGATTTAACACCGCAAAATCGCTGGCCATATCAACAATCACCTGCAGGCGTTGCGCTTGGGTTTTTAGCAGGTCAGATTTACTCGCACCGAATGCGTTAAACATAACGTAACCCGCCGCCAATCCCATAAGCAGCAGTACCAGCATGACTTCTAATAGGGTAAAGCCTGCTTTTTTCAAAGATGTACTGCCGCGGTTGCGCATAAAGGTTAGTTCAGGTATTCGTTAATGTTCCAGTTACCAATGTCATCATCAGTACCCGGTTCGCCGTCTGGACCATTAGAGAAAATATCAACTACGCCAAGTTCTCCCGGACTAATTAGTGCATATGGATTGCCCCACGGATCTTCAGGCAGGCGTTTAATGAAACCACCTTCAGGGTAATTACGTGGAATAGGGTCAATGGTTGGAGCGGTAACTAGCGCCTCTAGCCCCTGCTCTGTGGTCGGAAAGCGATTGTTGCGTAGCTTGTACATCTCAAGTGCACTTTCCATTTGCTGAATGTCCACAGCGGCTTTTTTAAGCTGCGCTTCTTCTTGGTTGCCCAAGATTTGCGGAGCCACCATAGACGCCATAATACCGATGATTAGAAGTACGACCATGACTTCAATCAAACTGAAACCAGAACTGCGATTAAGTGTTTTCATTAAATATTCACCATGTTGTTCAATGCTAAAATTGGTTGCAATATTGCCATAACGATAAACAGAACAATGCCCGCCATCGATACAATAAGTAAGGGTTCAAATACCTTAAGTGAGACACCAATAAGCGCTTCAAATTCCCTATCTTGATTATCTGCGGCGCGAGCTAGCATTTGCTGTAGCTCCCCCGACTTTTCACCGGACGCAATCATATGCATCATCATTGGTGGAAACATTTTCGTGTTATCCAACGCTGCCCGTAAGCTGCTGCCTTCTTTAACGTTAATGGCTGCTTCAGCTACTTGGTTCTTAATATGTTGATTTTCCAGTACGTCACCCGATATACGCATGGCTTCAAGCAAGGGTACTGCGCTGGCGCTCAGAATACTTAAGGTGCGAGCAAAACGCGCGGTATTAAGACCGCGAGATACCCGGCCAATTAATGGTAGGGTTAGAAGCGCTCTGTGGTAGCGCAGCTTCATGTGCTTTTGTTGTAACACACGCTGAATAATGACAATGAGCACACCAATACCAATAAGCATGAACAGGCCGTAATTTTGCAGCCACGTGCTTACGGATATAAGAAATTGGGTAATGGCAGGAAGGTCTTGCCCCATGTGATCGAACTGCCCAACTATCTTTGGCACTACTACGGTCAACAGCAGCAACACGATACCCATTGCAAAAAATAGCATTAGCGATGGATAAATCATTGCTTGCGTGATTTGGCTACGGGTTTGTTGCCTGCGTTCAGTGTAGTCTGCAAGGCGATTCAGCACGGTATCAAGGTGGCCCGATTTTTCCCCTGCCGCGACCATTGCGCGGTACAGCTCGTCAAATACACTAGGGAACTGCCCTAGAGCATCGGCAAGCCCATGACCTTCCACCACTTTACTGCGCACCGCCATCATCATGTTTTTCTGACGAGGCTTTTCACACTGTTCGGCTACGGCAAGTAATGCTTCTTCAACAGGAAGGGCCGATTCGACAAGGGTAGCAAGTTGACGCGTGAGTAGCGCTAAATCTGATGCAGAAATTCGCGGTTTGAATAAAGAAAACGACAGGCCTTTGCCTTCGCTTTGTGTGCGCTCTGCGACCTGCTCTACTTCTAAGGGAATTAAGCCTTTTTCACGCAGCTGCTGACGAACCTGACGTGCATTATCGCCTTCAAGCACACCGTTTGTATTTTTACCGCGGGCATTAACCGCCTTAAAAGCGAATGCCGCCATTTAGTCTTCCCTCGTAACTCGAAGCACTTCTTCAAGTGAGGTAGCACCAGCAAGCACTTTGCTACAGCCGTCTTCACGAATACTTGGTGTCGTTTTTCTGATATAGCGCTCAATGGCTTGTTCACCCACACCTTCGTGCATCATTTCACGCACTTTTTCATCTACCAACAATAGCTCGTGAATACCGGTACGACCGCGGTATCCCGTTTGGTTACACGCGGCGCAGCCGTGCGGCTTAAAGATAGTGGTGTCGCTTGTGGCATTCTGCCCAAGTATTTCCAGCTCAGAGGCGTCAGGTGTATGTGGCTTTTTGCAATCTGGGCACAGGGTACGAACGAGTCGCTGTGACAATACGGCCAATAAGCTCGAAGACAACAGAAATGGCTCAATGCCCATGTCTTCTAAACGGGTAATCGCGCCCGCTGCCGTATTGGTATGCAGGGTAGAAAGTACCAAGTGACCAGTTAAACTGGCTTGAACAGCAATTTGCGCGGTTTCTATATCACGAATCTCACCCACCATGACTACATCGGGGTCTTGACGCAAAATAGCGCGAAGGCCGCGGGCGAAGGTCATATCTACGCGAGGGTTAACCTGCGTTTGTCCAATACCAGGAAGGTCAAATTCGATAGGATCTTCAACCGTTAAGATGTTTCTGTCTCGCGAGTTTATCTCGGTTAACCCTGCATACAGGGTGGTACTTTTACCCGAGCCCGTGGGGCCGGTAACCAAAATAATGCCGTGAGGTTTTCGAATAAGAGATGAAAAGTGATTACGGTTTTGCAGCGTCATGCCTAAATCTTCTAGATTTAAGCGCGCATTGTTTTTATCCAGTAGACGCAATACCACACGCTCGCCGTGGCTTGAAGGCATGGTCGAAACACGCACATCTACTGCTCGCCCAGCAATACGCAATGTAATACGGCCATCCTGGGGCACGCGTTTCTCGGCGATATCTAACTTCGCCATAACTTTAATACGCGATACCAGCATGGAAGAAAGTTTGCGATTCGGGCGCAAAATTTCGCGTAATACGCCGTCTACCCTGAAGCGAACCACAAGCTGGTTTTCAAAGGTTTCAATGTGAATGTCTGACGCGCCTTCTTTAATCGCCTCGCCCAACATGGCGTTGATAAGCTTGATAATAGGCGCATCGTCTTCACTGTCTAACAGGTCTTCAGTGTCAGGCAAGTCTTCAGCAAGAGCGAACAAATCACTCTCGTTGCCAAGGTCTTCCATTAGCTGTTTAGCCGCAGAGCTATCGCGCTGAAACGCACTGGTAAGCAGGCTTTCAAATTCGTTCGCAGGAATAGTTTTCGGTACAAAGGGCTCGCCGTAGAAACGTCGCACTTCGGCGAATACATCAAACGGCGTATTCTCTGTAAAATATAAAACCGCAGGGGTTTCATTGGTTTCCAGCAATACCTGATTGCGCTTCGCAAAGCTAAAAGAAAGCTGTCTTGGACCGGCCTCCTCTTCAGGCAAACCTGCGTCTTCACCCATGGCTTCTAAGGCTTCTTCTTGCGCCTCTAATGCCTGAGTAATTTGTTCGTCCTGCCCTGCCATGCTAGTCGTTACCTTCTTCTTGTTTCTGCTTCTCTTTCTCAGAAAGGTACTCTTCGAATGAAGGTGGCAACGCTAGCGCATCATCCCATTGTGGAATAGTCGGGGTTTCTTCGTAAGGCATTAGCGAAACACCTTCTTGCTGGCGTTTTAGCTGCAGTGCGCGAATGTAATTGTATTTGCGATGGCTGATTGTATTCATGGTTGCACCGTCACGGACAATGGTCGGTTTCAAGAACACCATCAAGTTACGCTTACGCTTGCTGGTTGATGTAGATTTGAATAAATGGCCTAGAATTGGAATATCACCCAGTAGTGGTACCTTAGATTCACTCTCTTGAACGTCTTCGTCGATAAGGCCGCCAAGAACAATAGTACCGCCATCATCAACAATAACCGTGGTCTTAATTTCACGCTTGTTAATTGAAATATCTACTGACGTTGCGCCGCTCACGCTAGACACTTCCTGTTCAATAAGCAATTGTACCGCATCGCCTTCATTGATTTGTGGCGTCACTTTAAGTTTGATACCCACTTCTTGGCGGTCAACAGTTTGGAAAGGGTTAGAGTTATTCGCGCCCGTTGTTGTACCTGTAATAATAGGCACTTCCTGACCTACGATGAAAAACGCTTCTTCGTTATCCATAGTCGTTAAGTGAGGCGTAGCAAGAATATTAGAGTTGGTATCTGTGCTGACCGCTTGTACCACAGCACCCCAGCCATTTTCGATAACGCCCGCAATTAAGCCATTAGCACCGCCTAAAAGGCTCGCTAATGCAGTGTAATCGCCTTCTCGCGTGTTTGTTACTGTATAAGGAGAACCGTCATCAGACACATAGGTTTCAGTGTTAGTATCTTCTTCAGCTTGTTTTAGCGCAACCGCTAGGCTTCCCACTGGTACAACACCATTATTAAACTGGGTACCACCACCTTGTTCTGACACCCACTGCACACCCAAAGTAGTGCCGTCACCTTCAAAGACCTCAACAATGATGGCTTCAACTTGTACTTGCGCACGGCGAATATCAAGTTGACGTACAACCTCTTCTAATGAGCGCATCATGTCCGGCTCTGCGGTAATAACAATGGCATTAGAATCTTCGTGCGCATCAATGCTGATTTCACGGTTAGAGCCAGCTCGACGTGACGTAGTGCCACCACCTTGCTCTTCAGCTTGAATGCTTGCAGATACGCCCTGTAATACTTTTACTAAATCTTCCGCTTTAGCGTAGTTAAGAAACAGCACGCGGGTATTGCCGTTTGACTCAAGCTCTTGGTCCATGCGCTGAATAAGGTTAATAAGACGCTGACGCGCTTTAATATCACCGCTTACAATAACTGAGTTAGTTCTGTCGTCTGCCACTACGCGAGGCTCAGACTTAGTACCAGTATTGGCTTTACCTTGTGACTTATTAATACTGTCAATAATGCGCACCATTTCTGATGCTGACGCATAGCGAAGTTTAACGATTTCAACTTCTTCGTCACCGGCACGGTCCACGCGCTCGATAATTTCTACCAGTCGGTTCACTACCGCTGCACGGCCGGTTAGCATCATCACATTTGATGGGTCGTGGCTAACTACGTTACCGCCGCCCGCTTGGTCATTTAGCTGGCGTAAAATAGGCGCAAGTTCACGTACCGGTACGTTATACACAGGAACAACGCGAGTGATCATTTCGTCGCCGTCGCGGTTAGCGCCTTCCACTACTGGAATGTTCGATGTTTTGGCGTCTTTAGAGCGAACCACTTTCAAAATACCGCTAGGCATTTCTACAACGGCGAAGTCATACACTTGAAGTACGTTTAGGAAAAACTGGTAATACTGATCTTCATCGAGCATGTCGTAGCTGCGTACGCTTATTTTCCCACGTACGTTGGGGTCGACAATAATAGTGCGCTCTAGATTTTTACCAACGATATTAATGAACTCGTTAATGTCGGTATCTTTGAAATTAGGCATGTACTCAGCGGCTGTCACCGAGAAACACAGAAGCGCCGTGCACATGGCTGTGCTCAAGCGAGATAATAGTTTTTGGCTAGTGCGCCTTTTCATTCTAACGTCCTTCATTTCCTAACTTGTCGATGACCGATTTGCTTTAATTGTTATTTTGCTTACCTAGCGACAATATAGCGCTGCTACCGTTAGTGGTATTAAGACTCGGGTAAATCTAGGTAAAGCGTGGTTAAGCTGCCATCTCGAATAATCGTTAATTCTATTGTTTGTGCATTGCGTAGCTCAGACAGTGCCTCTTGCGATTGCTGCAAGTCGGTAAGGTCTAGCCCGTTAATTTGTGTAATGACATCGCCAGCCTGAAGCCCTGCCGATTTAAATAATTCAGGTTCTTTGCCAGGACTTACTTGATAACCAATAAGCTGGCCTTCTTCGGTTTTTGGCGATATTGAAATAAAGTCTGTGAAGTTAGCGGGGCGTTCTCGCAGAGCAGCGGTTGCTTCTAGCGCTTCTTCGCTAAGCTCAACTGTATCTTCTTCCTCTTCCTGCGGCTCAGGTCGGTTTCTCGCTTGCATTTCACGGCGACGATTAGCTTCATCGTAATCAATTCCGTCAAGCATCAGGGTTTCGTTTCTTACCCCGTTCTTAATAATAACGCGATCGTTATACACCTTTTGCAACGTGGCGTTGGTGTCTTCAATCTTTTCACCTAAACCATATACTGCTTGGCTGCCGCGATTTTCTATAATAGCGGTGCCCGCTTCCTGCTCTGAACTGGCAACAACGCCCGTCAGTGTTAAGTTTAAGCGCGTTTCTGGTGCGTCGGTAACCTCGGCGACCGGTTCAGCAGGTTTGGCCGCAGCATTACCAAATAAATTCAGCTGTTGTATTTTTGCGATGTTGACCCCATTTTGGCCTGACGACGAAGAAATAACCGGAACACGGCTTACTGTGGGTGTCGCAGATAGTTGAGGTTCGGGTATAATTCGCCACACGAGTTTGGCAGCAAATGCAATTAAATACAGGCTGAGCAGAACCACTACGATGGTATGTAGCTGTTTTTGATGCTGGTTCAGATAAACAACCAGAGATTGTGGGTTGGGTTTATTGAATGTCATGCTGCCACTGATGGTACTGCTTTATTATAATATAGTGAATTTTTGGTTAACCGCGCTTTAGCAAACCCATAATAGCCTAGTAAAGGTGAGGGTCACAACACTAAAGCCACACCATTACGAAAATATTACATGAGCCAATCGGATAGCAACAATACAACACAAAATGTCAGGCTGGACAAGTGGCTATGGGCTGCAAGGTTCTTTAAGACCCGCGCAATAGCAAGAGACATGGTGCAGTCGGGAAAAGTCCAGTACAACGGGCAAAGGGCCAAACCTGGTAAGCATGTAGAGCTTGGCGCCATGATTAAAGTTCCCTCAGGATGGGATAATCGTGAAATTAAGGTGCTAGGCTTAAGTGACAAGCGTTTGAGCGCTCCTTTGGCGCAGGCGCTTTTTGAAGAGACGATTGAAAGTGTAACAAAACGTGAAGAAAACCAAACGGCGCGCAAAATGAACGCCTTTCACAGCCCTAAACCAGATCATAGACCTGATAAAAAGCAGCGACGACAGATTATTAAATTTAAGCAGCAATAGTGAGCTGCTCAACAGGATTACTTATGAGCGATTTCGATAAATTACACCGCTTCTTATTTACCCAAGCTAACGTCCGTGGCGAATTAGTTCGTCTTGATGAGAGCTTAACGCAAATTGTGCACAGCTATGAATACCCTGTGCAAATTCAAACATTGTTAAGTGAAATGGCGGCAGCGACGTCATTGTTAACGGCAACGCTTAAGTTTAAAGGTGAAATTTCACTTCAAATTCAAAGTAAAGGCCCGGTAAGTTACGCGGTATTAAACGCCACTCACGAACAAACGCTTCGCGGTGTAGCTCGCTGGGACGAGACATTAGAAACATTACCTGAAACGTTCTCAGAGCTTTTGTCTCAGGCGGTATTGGTCATTACTATCACTCCAGATGAAGGCGAACGTTACCAGGGCGTTGTAGCATTGGATAAACCTTCACTTTCAGAATGTATTGAGAGTTACTTTGCTCAGTCAGAGCAGCTAGCAACTAGCGTTCACTTGATGACAGATCTAAGCGATCCAGAACACGCAAAAGCGTCGGGTGTGTTGCTTCAGGTATTACCTACCGATGCCAGCGCTACCGATGTGTCGCAAGCCAATGAGTTTGCTCATATCACTAAGCTTACTCAAACATTGACCAAAGAAGAGATGTTTTCTTTGTCGGTTGAAGACATTTTATATCGTCTTTACCACCAAGAAGATGTGGAAGTGTACCCAGCTAAAGACGTAACCTTCGCTTGCTCATGCTCAAAGGAGCGCAGCGCAGAAGCACTTCGTCATGTTGAGAAGTCTGAACTTCATGCAATTATTGCTGAAGAAGGCGCGATCAAAATGAATTGTCAGTATTGTCATACCGAATATTGCTTCGATAGTATCGACGTAGAGGCCATTCACAGCGGCAACTTCGACGCACCGTCTTCAAATCAGTAACTACATATTTACTGCTTTATTAAAGTGCCTTCATTCGAAGGTGCTTTTTTGTATCTGAGCTCCTCAAAACATACATCGACGGGTTTGTTCAACACTTCACTTGTGGTTAAAAATTGCTCATCTGTAAGTGTTTAACTTTTCTACACAGTTCAATCTTTCTTTTATTCCTGTACTAGTGAAAGTTTTCATCTCTTCTTTCGAAAGAAAACTGTCATGTTTTATTTTGAAATTCATCGATCAATATAGGTTTTCTACGCCTTATTTTTGCATTTATATCCAAGGAAAAGGCTTTCCTTGTAATTAATTTACAATATTTATGAAATTCCGTTGTAAGAAATAGTGAGTATGTGTTTTATAAATGCTTGCTAGGCCTTGTTTACATTACACTCTAAGAGGTGATACTTTTTTGAAAGTGCTTTTGAAAAATTACATATAGGGTAACAGCCATGACCGCAGCAGCCTCAATTCAAACGGATCTGAAAGTAACGCCACTCACCGACCTGCCAAATGCAGAACTTATCGAGCGCGCCGTAAAGCGCGGCGAAGGTGTCCTCGATAAAAACGGTGCGCTAGTCGTTGAAACCGGAAAACGTACAGGTCGCTCTCCAAACGATAGATTCATCGTTAAAGAGCCTACGACAGAAAACGACATTGATTGGGGCAAGGTAAACAAGCCTTTTGATTCTGATAAATTCGATGCGCTGTGGGATCGCGTTGAAGCTTACCTGTCTACCCAAGAACACTTTCTTTCACACCTTCAAGTGGGCTCAGACCCTGAACATGCCTTGTGGCTAGAAGTAAGAACGCAAACTGCGTGGCAGCATGTTTTTGCTCGTAACCTTTTTATTATCCCAGAGCAGTGGAATGTTAAAGGCGACCAGCCTTGGCAAATTCTGAATGTACCTGGTTTCACCTGTGAGCCAGAGCGTGACGGTACAAACAGCGACGGCACAGTTATCATCAACTTCGCGAAAAAACGCGTATTGCTTGCGGGCATGCGTTACGCGGGTGAAATGAAAAAAGCCATGTTCTCAGTGCAAAACTTCCTGCTTCCGGCAAAAGACGTGCTACCTATGCACTGTTCAGCCAACGTGGGTGAAGAAGGCGATGTGACCTTGTTCTTTGGTCTTTCAGGTACTGGCAAAACAACACTTTCAGCCGATCCTAAGCGTTTCTTGATTGGTGATGACGAGCACGGCTGGGCACCAGGTAGCGTATTTAATATCGAAGGCGGTTGTTACGCTAAATGTATCGACCTATCTCAAAAGAACGAGCCAGTAATTTGGAATGCTATCAAGTTTGGTACCATCCTAGAAAACGTAGTGCTTGATGAAACACGCACGCCGGACTATACCGACACGTCGTTAACCCAAAACTCACGTGCGGCCTATCCGCTTTCACACATTGAAAAGCGCGTTGCTGAAAACCGAGGCGGCGAGCCTCGCTCGGTTGTATTTTTGACCTGTGACGTAAGTGGCGTATTGCCTCCTGTTTCAGTGTTAAGTGAAGAAGCTGCGGCGTATCACTTCCTAAGCGGTTACACAGCGAAAGTAGGCTCTACTGAAATTGGCTCTACTAGCGATATTGAATCAACCTTCTCAACGTGTTTTGGTGCGCCTTTCTTCCCACGTCCAGCAGGCGTGTATGCAGAGCTTCTGATTAAGCGTGTTAAAGCGTTTGGCGCTAAGGTTTACTTGGTTAATACCGGTTGGACAGGCGGCCCTTACGGCACAGGTAGCCGTTTTGATATCCCTACTACGCGCGCCATCATCGACGCAATTGTATCGGGCAATTTGGCTGATGTTGAAACCCAGCACATTGACGCGTTAAACCTAGATGTGCCAGTGGCAATAGACGGTGTAGACAGCAATTTGCTTGTGCCACAAAACACGTGGGCAGACAAAGAGAAGTACAACGAATACGCCGCTAACTTAGTCAACGACTTTAAACAGAACTTTGAAAAATACGACGTTAGCGACGCTATCGTTAAAGCCGGGCCGGGTAACTAACACTCGGTTTGCCCCTTCCCAACGTTCATCACACTCAACGTGATTGATGTTTTGCCCGCACCGTGTTGCGGGCTTTTTTTGTATTGTTGTTAACAAATTTAACATTATGAATACGTATGTTTATTTAAGTTGAGCAATGCACTGGCTATCATTCACCGTACACAAGAAGGCTTTAATTAAGCGCGCTTCGTTAATTAAGTGCGGTTCGCTATGAAGCATAAAGAAGGTTTTGAGCATGATAGACAGGAAACAGCGTATAGCACTTGCATGTGCTGGTTTGGCATTTTTCTCGGTAAATACGGTAGCCGAAGTTCAAACAGCGACACTCGAAAAAGCAACGCTAAATATTGATACGGATACCAATGACTTCACGATAAGCGCGTTGCACGATAGTGGCTTTCAAGTAACGTATCTTACTGATGATAATGGCACGCCTTACGCAAATCTACCGTCTATGGCGCTTCCCGAGCCCGCGTTGACTGGTGTTAAAAACAAAAAAGCTAATGATGTAGAGCTAGTTGAAACTGCGACAACCCTAAACTTAAAACTCAATAATATTGCAGCGCATGTTGATAAGGCGACGCACGCTATCAGTTATTCTGTTAACGGCAAAATTGTCGCGAAAGAGCAAGGCGGACTAAGTATTTCCAGTAAAGGCGTCAGCCTGTCGTTTGCGCTAGATAAAAACGAAAAACTCTATGGTGGCGGCCAGCGCGTCTTAGGTATGGATCGTCGTGGTCATAGCATGCCGCTATATAACAAAGCACACTATGGCTACACCACGTCTTCAAATCAGATGTACTTTGGCTTGTCGGCTGTGATGTCGTCAAAAAATTACAGCGTATTGTTCGATAACACCGCTTCTGGTGAGCTAGATATTGGCAAAACGAACAGCGACGAGTTGCTATTTAAGGCACAAGGCGGCCGTGCTAGCTACATCATGGTGTTGGGTGAAAATTTAGAAGACACGGTTACGAATACCGTAGCAGTTACGGGAAAACAGCCGCTTCCACCGCGTTGGCTGCTGGGTAACTTTGCATCTCGATTTGGCTATAAATCTCAAAATGAGGTGATGGATGTTGTTGATGCCTTTAATACGCAAGATATTCCCGTTGATGCCGTAGTGCTTGATTTATATTGGTTTGGAAAAGACATTAAAGGGCACATGGGGAACTTAAGCTGGGACGCCGCCACTTTCCCTGAGCCTGAGAAAATGATTAGTGAGCTACGCGCTCAAGACGTGAAAACCGTGCTGATAACAGAGCCTTTTATTCTTACGACGTCAAAACAATGGGAAAGCGCCGTTGCCAATAATGCCCTTGCTCAAAACGATAACGGTGCGCCGTATACCTTCGATTTTTATTTTGGCAATACCGGCCTTGTCGATGTGTTCAGTGAAGCGGGTCAAGATTGGTTTTGGCAATATTATGAAAAGCTTGCTGCACAGGGTGTTGCAGGCTGGTGGGGCGACTTGGGCGAGCCTGAAGTGCACCCTGATGATATTCAGCACATGTGGCAGTCTACAAAAGTAAGCGGCGCAGAAGTGCACAATGCCTACGGTCATCAGTGGGCGAAAAGCGTATATAACAACTTAACAGAGCTTCAGCCTGATACGCGCCCCTTTGTGCTGATGCGTTCAGGCTTTTTGGGCAGTCAACGGTACGGAATGGTGCCGTGGACAGGCGATGTGAGTCGAAGCTGGGGCGGACTTAAACCTCAGGTAGAGTTGGCACTTCAAATGAGTGTTTTTGGAATGGCGTATACCCATTCCGACTTAGGTGGGTTTGCTGGAGGCGAAACCTTTGATCCTGAGCTTTATACAAGATGGCTTCAGTTCGGTACCTTTTCACCGGTATTTAGGCCTCATGCTCAAGATAATATTGCGCCGGAGCCAATTTTCCACGCCGACCCCGTAAAGTCTATTGCGCGCAAGTTTATCCAACTTCGCTATGACATGCTGCCTTATAACTATTCATTGGCCTTTGAAAATGCGCTTTACGGTACGCCATTAATGCGTCCGTTAGCTATGGCGTACGGTGAAAGCGATTGGTTTGAAAATGCAGACAGTTATCTGTGGGGCGATGGTCTGTTAGTTTCGCCTGTGACGAGCGCTAACCAAACGGTGTGGCCGACCAAGTTACCCGAAGGCGTATGGTTTGATTTTTTCTCTGATACGAAATACCAAGGTGGTCAAACCGTTAACTACCCGCTAAGCCAAGATAATTTCCCAGTGTGGGTAAAAGCGGGAAGCTTTATGCCAATGACTAAAGGGCTTAGCCGCACAGAGCAGTTTGATGCCCGTAAAATAGAAATGCACTACTGGCATGACAATTCAGTGAATTCATCTTCATATACTTATTACGAGGATGACGGCAAAAATCCAGCGTCTGTCAAAAAAGGCTTATATACAAAGCTACTTCTTAATGCGTCAGTAGACGATAAGGCCGCATTAACCCTGACGCTTGATAGCGAAGGCAGCTATATAGGCATGCCAAAGCAGCGAGACATCACTTACGTCGTGCATGGTTTAAGCGAAAAACCACAGAGCGTTTCAATTGATGGCAGGAGCGTACCTGTAATGTGGGATGAAAAAGGGAAAACGCTTTCACTTGCAACTTCTTGCGATTATCAGCAATCTGTAAAGGTAGTGATTATGTGATAATTAAGGGCTGCTGTTCTTTCTTGCACAGTAAAGGTCAGCGCCCTCAAAAGGTTCACTTTGTGTTCAAGGGCATAACTACGCTGTGCCCTCACGCCTAAATCGGATGTCTTTCTACTGATATCAGCCATGGAGCCTAAATGAGCCGACTTCCTGCCACCATCGTTATTTTCGCTGGTTTTTTTCTAATTGGTAAATTGTTTCTCTTGTGGGGAATATTACTGCCAGATATTGCAGCCGATTTGCAAATGTCTGAAGTAGTCAGCGGCGCACTTTTTTCGCTCTTCTCTGTAGGCATGATGTTAGGCGCTGTGATTGGTGGCAAGTATGCCAGTCGCTTTGACTATATGCCGCTATTAGCTACGTTATTCAGTATGAATACGGCGCTGTTGCTGCTTGTGTCAGTGCTTACCGCTTGGCAATGGTTTTTGGTATTAGCGGTATTAATCGGTGTGGTGAGCTCAACAATATTTACTATTGGCCACACGCTTATAGCACGAATGTACGCAGAAAAGCGCTTTACTATGATGGGCTTAATGGATTTTATGTTCAGTTTAGGAACGTTTGCGGCGTCGTTCTTTGTAACGCTGTTATACCTTGTTGAGCACAACTGGCGTTTACCTATTCAGGTGTTGGCAGGCGTTATGATTGTGCTTTCGTGCTATGCATTTATTGCGGCGCGTTCTCAGGCAAAAGTGCTTAAAGGTCAGCCTAAAGCGCCTAAAAAAACCTTGGCATTTGGGGTCATTATTAAGCAGCCTGTTTTCATATTTCTAACTTTGCTTACCTTTGGCTATGGTGCTGTAGAATTTGGTAACGCGAACTGGTTTGTGAGCTATGCGCAAAACGGCTTAGGCTTTACCGGCGAACAGTCGCGAAACTTACTGGCATTTTTTACCGCTGGTATGGTGATAAGCCGCCTTACTTTCCCGTTTTTACTGCGATTTGTATCGGTACACCGCATGATTGTGCTTATGGCAACAGCATCGCTAGCAGGTGTATTCGCACTGAAGTTAATGCCTTCATTTTACGGGATTGGCGCAGGTAATTTACTGCTCGGCTTAGGGCTAGGTGGGCTCTTCCCGTTAGCACTGTCTGCTGCAATGAATATCGACAGTGACAACGGCCCGGTACTTTCTGGTATTTCTATTATCGGTAACTCTACTGGCGTGCAAGTGGCATCGTTTTCTACCGGACTATGGGCGAACTTCGCGCCACTTACTACGGCGTTTTGGGTGATCCCACTTGGCGGCTGCGTGCTGTGGTTGGCGTCTTATGGATACAGCCGAAAAATTAAGTACCACAGAAGTTAATACCAATCCGTGTAGTGTTTTTGGGCTTAATGGGTTTGATAGGGTAAATAAAACTCTGCGACCAAGCCCTGCTGAGGATGATTTCGCAACGTCACCTCACCATCGTGAGCTTCTACAATTCGCCTTATTATGGCAAGGCCAAGGCCTGAACCTGACGAATTGCGGGCTTTGTCGCCTTGTGCAAACGGCATGAATACACCGTCGAGCTCCGCTTCCGGTATTCCCGGGCCAAAGTCGCGTACTTTGCAATACACGCGCTTTTCGTGGCGATTGTAAAAGCTGCTAATCGCAATATCGTCCGAGCCGTATTTGAAGGCGTTTTCGATGAGATTATCGATCACGCGTTTCATTGCAATTCGTCGTAGCGACAACGGAGGAATGGCGTTGAGTTTAAGTTCAATGTGGTGCTTATCGTCTAAATGTCTGGCTTGTACCAGTTCTGCAATAATCGCGTTTAAATCGGTTTCTTGAGTGACTTCTTCGGTGTCGTAGCGCGCATAGTCAATGAACTGATCGATGATGGCGTTCATGTCTTCTATGTCATTTACAATGCCGTCTTTAATCCAGTCTTGATCTTCTGGCAGCATTTCTGAGGCTAGGCGTATACGGGTAAGCGGTGTGCGCAAGTCGTGAGAAATGCCCGCTGTCATAATATTTCGGTCATTCTCAAGCTGCTTAATACCCTGATTCATGCGGTTAAACGCCCGAGTAACCTGAATCATTTCGGTGCTGCCTTGTTCGCGAAGCGGCGCCGGGTGCTCGCCTTTACCCACCGCTATTGCTGCTTTTTGCAGGGCTGACAACGGGCGAGTCATGCGTCTTACAAACAACCAGCCGCCGGCCACACTTAATATACCAATTACCATCAAGTACATAGTAAGAGGGGATATATTCGCTTCGTTAAGCCCTGAAATAGGAATAGATATCCACGTGTCTGGGTAGCGGTTCAGGGATATCCACACAATGTAAGGTGCATTTTCATCACTGGCCTGCGTGGTAGTGCTAATACGTACATCAGCAAGTTGCCTGAGCTGCTCGCTAACTTGAGAAGAAATATAGCTATAGTATACGGCGCTCTCTAATCCATTCTGTTTGGCAACGCTTTCGTCAAAGACCTGCACCTGTGTTTTTTGAAAATAGCGGTCTCGGGTCTCTTGGTTAGTCACCAACAAATCGTTGGCGAGCACAGATTTAACTTGGGTGGCCAATAAACTGTTAATTTGTTGGTAACTGGGCTGAATAAAGTAATAGGTAACAGAGATGTAGGACACAATCTGATTAATAAGCAACAGCACGCCAATAAGCATGACGGTTTGGCCAAATGCACTTTTGGGAATTAAACGCATAACATGCCGTCGCTTTGAATCATAAGCCAGTGTTTGGAATGGCAGTAGGTAAACGCATAATTAGGGGTCATGAGTAAACATACTTCACTTGCGCACTGGCCAAGACGGGTAGAGCCCGCCGTATCAGTCATAGGTGCTAAACTTGTTCGCCATCAGGCACGAATACGTAGCCCAATCCCCATACAGTTTGAATATAGCGAGGGTTGGCAGGGTCTTCTTCAAGCATTCTTCGTAAGCGCGAAACCTGAACGTCAATACTGCGCTCTAACGCACTATAGTCGCGACCACGCGCTAGGTTCATCAGTTTGTCTCGCGACAATGGCTCGCGGGGGTGAGTAACCAGAGATTTTAATACTGCAAACTCGCCGCTCGTCAGTGTTAAAGGTGTATCGCCAGCTGTCATCTCACGGGTGGCGAGGTTCAGCTTGTAGTTGCCAAATTCCACAATTTGCACATCTTTAGACGGCGCGCCCGGCGCTTCGCTGCTGCGTCTGCGCAATACCGCTTTAGCACGCGCTAGTAGCTCGCGTGGGTTAAATGGCTTAGGCAAATAATCGTCTGCACCCATTTCAAGGCCGATAATGCGGTCAACTTCATCGCCTTTTGCAGTAAGCATAATAATGGGCATGTCGTTTTCTTGCTGGCGCAATCGGCGGCAAATAGACAAGCCGTCTTCACCAGGTAGCATAAGGTCCAAAACCATAAGGTGAAAATTCTCGCGCTCTAGCAGTCTGTCCATTTGTTCTGCGTTAGCCGCACTGCGTACTTGATAGCCCTGTTCGAGTAAATAGCGCTCTAATAGGCTGCGCAGACGCATGTCATCATCAACAACGAGAATTTTAGAGGTTTCCTGACCCATACTCATACCTTTCGTTTTACTTTTGTTTCACTATAACCACAAGATGTGAAATACAAAAGCGAGAAAAGCGTAAAAGGCTGGGGATGTTTGTTACAAATAGTGTCTAGGTCTGTCGAACTTAGATGTAAAGAAAGAGCCAGCAAAGGCCCAGTAAAAGCCCAGCAGACTCCAACGAGGAGGAAGCCATTACGCTTTTCTTCCCACTGAGCTTATAGTGAACTACGTATTGGTGAGAAGCTTTATAACGTAGGCACTGCAACAACACATCAGCAGTTCAAGTTGTAATCCTTAAGGAGCGCTAATCAAAAGTGACGACATTAAGGGCTTTTGTTTGCGCCGTTCCATTAAGCGTTTCTAAATATAACTGCGTTATAGCATCAGCTCCGCGGTGCGATTGCTCATAAAACTGATCGCTCACTTTCTCTGCGAAGCGTTTCCATGCACTGGCGTATTTTGCCAAAAAGGCCTCGTGCCCCCATTCATGTTGGCGCAGTTTCACGCGAGCTGGCGCGAAAAATATCTCTGCATTGAGCAATTTGGGGTTGGGCTTCTCTTGGGCTTTCCAATCTGTCGCACCAATGAGTGTAACGTCGCTCAGGCTGTCGCCAAGCTGCTTGGTAAGGTCATTAATCAACGTACCGTTGGCAGCGAAATCAAGCAGCCAGTAGCGCGCATCGCTGCTTTTACTGCTATTGCCTTCGCTACTCAGGGCTGAGAGTTCGTCATAACTATACACTTCATCGTAGCAGCCGGACGCTTTTACCAAATCCACGTTTTGTTTCGAGGTTAGCCCAACCACCTTGTAGCTTGCGTTTCGAGTGGCCTTTTGGTCTTTAAGTAGTTGCGCTGTACCCAGTGCGGTTTTACTCGAAGCGCTCGACAACAGTAAGGTTTCATTGTTTGCTTTCTCTGCCACATAGTCATCGAGAACAAACGAAGTCATATAAAGGGGTCTAAAATTAAGCTGCCATGCTTCGCGGTTTTTGTCGTAGCCGGGGTCGGCGGCACAGCGAAGATATTGATCGTAAACAGGGCTAATGCTCTTCCGTTTTTCGTGGATGTCTGAAAAACCGTGAGGGGCAACTTTGCCAGCTTTTATCACCCAATGGCTAGCCATAGGCAGGTAGCCGAACACCTTTTCACCTACTTTGATATCGCTATGACAAGACGCCTTAACGGTAGCAAAGCCCCAAACGGGCACAATACCGAAGCCATGTGCTTCATCAACGTCATTATCACTCTTTGCAGGGAAAAAGCCCCAATAGCCCATTTTAAAACCCAGTGCAGCATAGGTGATGTTGTTGGCAGAAAAGCCAAAGCTGTCTGTCTCAAGCAATACTTCGTCTTGCTGTAAGTCGTTGATGTTTATATCGCGGGAAACAACGTTAGTGTTGGCAAGGTTTTGCTGGTCTACCCAAATTTGTTGGCTTTTAATTGTGGTCATAATAGGAGCCTGCTGTGTCAAAAACTAGGTCGAGAAACTAAATCAAGAAACTAAATCAAGAAGCTAAACCAAGAAAGTTTCCGAATAGAACCTAGATTGACGCAGGGCATGAGCCATTACGACTTACTGTTTTAAATACATGCCTATAGAAGCGATGTATATTGGGCTTACTCGTCGCTGCTCAACCAATCCGTCTGATGACCAGCTCTGCGCTTTTTATTTAAGATGTCTTCAAGGAGCGGAGTTAAAATGAGCTCCATGGCTAAGCCCATCTTTCCGCCGGGTACAACCAAGGTGTTGATGCGAGACATAAACGCGCCGTCGATCATTTGAAGTAGGTAGGGGTAGTCCACAGTCTTCATTTCCCGTCTAAAGCGCACAACCACAAAGCTTTCATCTTGGGTTGGAATTTCCCGTGCACTGAAGGGGTTGGAGGTATCAACGGTTGGTACGCGCTGGAAGTTAACGTGGGTGCGTGAAAATTGTGGCGTGATGTAGTGGAAATAGTCGTCCAGTCCTCGCACTATGCTGCTCATTACCGCTTCACGAGAATGTCCTCGGTCAGTGGTGTCGCGTACAATCTTTTGGATCCATTCTAAGTTTACGATCGGCACCATGCCGACCAGTAAATCTACATGTTTTGCTACGTCATTTTCTTCCGTTTTTACACCGCCATGTAAACCTTCATAGAACAGCAAGTCAGTGTTTTTGGGTAAATCTTGCCAAGGTGTAAAGGTGCCGGGCATTTGATTAAAAGGCACGGCTTCATCGAATGTGTGAAGGTATTGTCTAAACTGTCCTGTACCCGAGCTGCCGTATTCCCTAAACAGGGATTCCAGTAGCTCAAAGTCGTTGGCTTTAGGGCCAAAGTAGCTGATATGCCTGCCTTGCTCTTGGGCTTTGCGAATTTCCACTTCCATTTCCGGGCGGGTAAAACGGTGAAAACTATCGCCTCCTACAACCGCAGCATTAACACTTAAGTTCCTGAAAATATGGCGTATAGCGTTGGTCGTGGTAGTAGTACCCGCGCCAGAAGAACCTGTTATAGCAATAATAGGGTGTTTGACAGACATAGGAATTCTTTTTGGAAATGACGGGTACTAGTTATAAGCTGATGTGAGCTAAGAATCAAGGGGAGGTATAAGCGCATACCACTCGATTCTTGGGAGTTGCTTTCGCTCCAGCCTGCGTGTAATCAATCATCTAGCCGTTTGTGATGGTGCTGCAATAGGCGCACAATTAGCTTTGCCTCCTCTTCATCTAAATCAAGAAGTGCGCGAACATGTTCTAGGTGGTGCACATCGTGCTCACTCAACTTTCCGTCGTCCAAAACGCTTCTTACTGTGTCTTTAAACCTATCGCGTTTTAGCTGCATCTGCGACGTGTAGCTAGAAGATAAAATACCCGCTGGTAGGGCGTAAAAACAGATACCCATTATAGTTATGAGGCCGCCAAATATTTTACCCAATGCAGTTATAGGAACGGCGTCACCATAGCCCACCGTGGTCAGCGTGACGAGTGCCCACCACAATGAAGCGGGAATACTGCTAAAAACATCGGGCTGAGCAGCATGTTCAATGTAATAAATACAGGTGGCGGCGATAATCGTGAACAACAAAAGTACGCTTAACGCCGCAATAAGGCTGTGAGACTCGTTGCGCAATACGGTAACGAGAGTTTGCATAGAGCGCGAATAGCGCCCAATTTTTAGAATTCGCATTACCCGAAATATTCGCAAAATACGTAAATCGAACGCCACGAAAACGCTTAAGTAAAAAGGCAGAATTGCCATTAGGTCGACGAGCGCCATGGGGCTTTTCAAATAGGTCCAGCGCTTTTGCCATGTCGTTGTACGTTCGTGATTAGTACGGTTTGGGGCCGATGCGCTGCCGTATAAACGAAGAAAGTACTCAACGGTAAATATCAGTACTGAAACCACTTCGATTATATGAAGTTCGTACTGCCAAATGGCAGGGATACCCGGCACTGTTTCCAGCATCATAGCGACAACATTTACGATAATTAACGCGATAAGAAATACATCAAATATTTTGCTGAGCTTTTTGTACTCGTGAGCCTCGCTGGCAGGCGCAAGGATGTGATAGCACGCGTTTTGAAATGACATAGCCACGGTAGTGAGGGAACGAATGTCCTTTTTATACCAATTACCGTTGCAAATTGGTAATGCTTCTAAAAAAGAAGGAGGTGTTCGGTGCTATTTTCAAGCGCGGATGGGGTCAAAACATGGTAGTTTAAAATACAAATAAGCAAACAAAGAGCGTATCCAATTGAAAAGTGCAAAACATTTAGGGGCAGTACTAACCTCGGCACTGCTTGTGGCTGTGTCTGTGCCCACGGCACAAGCTAAGTCTGACAGCGTACTTTTTTCATCAACGCCACCTGTTATAGATGGTGTAGCCAATGACGCTGCATGGAAAGGGGGCGATTGGCATGAAATGACGTCGCTTATGTGGGGCTCGGCTCCTGAGTCCGGTGATTTTTCTGGTCGATATAAACTGCGATGGAACAAGGATGCGCTGTATCTGTTGGCAGAAATACAAGACGATCACCTCTCAGATACCTATGCCAATCCCCTTGAACGTTATTGGGATGATGACTGTTTAGAAATTTTTATTGATGCTGATGCCTCTGGTGGCGATCACCTTAATAACTACAATGCGTTTGCCTATCACTTAGCGTTAGATAATCAGGTTGTTGATATTGGTCCAAATGAAGCAGGAGAGGCTGTACCACAACTCTACAATGATCACGTAGAGAACAAATGGCAGCGAGATATATCGGCGCCGCATAAGATTCATTGGGAAGCAGCGGTACGTGTATTTGATGATAGCTATCAACACGGAAAAGATAATTCGCCTGCCACCTTAAAAGAAGGTATGACACTGGGCTTTATGCTTGCCTATTGCGATGCGGATGGTGGCGACAGAGAACACTTTTTAGGCTCTCATGAGATCACCCCAGTAAACGGCGATAAAAACTTGGGGTATAAAGATGCGTCGGTGTTTGGAAAAGTGACTTTAACTAAATAGTGTTGGCGATGTATTCGCCACTGTTTTTAGGCAGTTGCCTAATAATTATTAAAAACGCGGCATCATGCCGCGTTTTTAATACTTTGCGCAAGTAAGTTTTAATTACTTGGCTTCAGCTTCACGCGCAATCGCACGGTGCGCAATATCAGTGCGGTAGTACACATCTTTAAACTGAATGGCTTTAAGTAGCTCGTAGGCTTTTTGCTGCGCTTCGGTAACGTTGTTACCCAAAGCTGTAGCGCAAAGTACGCGGCCACCTGCGGTTACCACTTCGCCATCTTGCAGGGCAGTACCTGCATGGAAAACCTTTCCGTCTAACTTAGCGGCTTCTTCGAAACCAGTAATCACGTCGCCTTTATCATAGCTGCCTGGATAGCCGCCAGCGGCAAGCACAACACCTACAGACGCGCGCTCATCAAACTCAATCGTTTTACCAGCAAGTTCGCCTTTGCACGCTGCTTGGCAAAGTGGAACCAAGTCAGACTTTAAGCGCAGCATGATTGGCTGAGTTTCCGGATCGCCAAAGCGGCAGTTGTATTCGATTACCTTCGGAGTGCCATCGGCCATAATCATAAGGCCAGCATATAAAAAGCCAACGTAGTCGTTGCCTTCAGCAGCCATGCCGTTAACTGTTGGCATTATCACTTCTTGCATAATGCGGTCGTGAATGTCCTGCGTTACAACCGGAGCCGGAGAATAAGCACCCATACCACCTGTGTTCGGGCCTTTGTCACCGTCAGCAGCACGCTTGTGGTCTTGGCTGGTGGCAAAAGGTAGTACGTTTTTGCCGTCTACCATGACAATGAACGACGCTTCTTCACCGTCTAGGAATTCTTCAATAACTACGCGGCTGCCGGCTTCGCCAAACGCGTTACCTGCCAGCATGTCGCGGATAGCGTCTTCCGCTTCTTCAAGGGTCATCGCAACAATAACACCTTTACCCGCAGCAAGACCGTCAGCTTTGACTACAATCGGCGCGCCTTTCTCACGCACATAGGCAATAGCTGGGTCAATTTCTGTGAAGTTTTGGTATTCAGCCGTTGGAATGTTGTGGCGAGCCAAAAAGTCTTTGGTAAAAGCTTTAGAGCCCTCAAGCTGCGCGGCAGCTTGAGTGGGGCCAAAAATCATTAAACCAGCGTTTGTGAACGCATCAACAACACCTGCAACTAGCGGCGCTTCTGGGCCTACAATAGTAAGCTCAACATCGTTACCTTGAGCAAAAGAAACCAAGCCAGCAATATCATTTACATCGATAGCTACGTTCTCAAGCTTAGGTTCTGTAGCTGTGCCGGCATTGCCAGGTGCTACAAATACTGTTGAAACATCAGAAGACTGCGCTGCTTTAAACGCTAGCGCGTGTTCGCGGCCACCGCCGCCAATTACAAGTACGTTCATTAACTGTTCCGTTTTGAGTGTTTAATTTTATGATTTTGGTTTGGTGAATTTTAGCGTCATGCGATTGCTCTCGCCAATCGCCATGTATTTTTCGCGATCTTGATCATCTAGCGCCAAACGTGGAGGTAGCGTCCACACACCTTTCGGGTGGTCGGCAGTATCCATTGGGTTAGCGTTGATATCGCTGCTTGCTTCAAGCACAAAGCCTGCTTTTTCGGCGGCAGCCACAACGTAAGAGCGCTTCATGTAGCCACTTTTCTTCATTGCTTCATCATCTGCGCTTTCAGGAAGCTCATGTTCCACTACGCCCAGTACGCCTCCTGGCTTAAGGGCTTTAAAGAAAGCGCCAAATGCATTGTCGATACCCTCGTCACCGTGACGCATATACCAGTTGTGTACGTTGCGAAACGTCAGCACCATATCGGCACTACCTGCGTCGCTAATATCTAACGCTTTGATTGGGTCGAATGCAGTAAGCTCAGCATTTTCGTACTTCATGCCCGGCTTCATTTTTTCTTTGAAGCCTTCCACCGATTTTTTAAAGTAACCGCTGGTTTCATCATCAACGTAAAAGTGAGCAGCTACATACTCACCGTTATCTTTTACAACAGAATAAAGGATGTCGGCGTACCAACCACCACCTGGAGAGATTTCTACCACAGTCATGTCTGGGGTAAGGCCAAAAAAGCGCAGTGTTTGCTGAGGGTTACGGTACTCATCGCGTACTTTTGCACTAGCAGAGCGGATATCGCTCATTGCGGCATCAGAAATCGCATCTGCGCTGGCATAAGTAGCACTTACACCCAGGGTTGCGGCTAACACATATTGGGCTAACTTTTTCATTCTTATTTCCTTTTTCTGTCGAGGGTAGGCGAATAACATAACACTATTACTATAAATTACCACGGGTCAGATCAAGCCTATCAGCTAACCCCTATTTGCACTTACGCCTTAGCAGAATAATTCGCAACTCTGTCGCTTCGATGAGATTTCACTACAACCAAGCAAATGACCTCGAGTCTGCGTATTTAAAAGGGTTAAGGAAAAATAACAAACACACAGTAAAGCCACTAAATGTCACTTTACTGCGTGTTTAACTTAGGTGTTGGTGTCCCTCACTAAGCCTGCACTAAAAGGTATTGCGTAAATACTTACTAGTGACGGAAGTGGCGCATACCTGTGAACACCATAGCAATGCCGTGCTCGTCAGCGGCATCAATGACTTCTTGGTCGCGCATAGAGCCGCCTGGCTGAATGACTGCTTTAATACCTGCTTCAGCCGCAGCGTCGATACCGTCGCGGAATGGAAAGAATGCATCAGACGCCATTACAGAGCCTGCTACTTCAAGGTTCTCATCAGCTGCTTTAATACCCGCAATTTTCGCAGAGTAAACACGGCTCATTTGACCTGCGCCCACGCCTACCGTCATACCGTCTTTGCAGTAAACAATCGCGTTAGACTTCACGTATTTTGCTACCTTCCAGCAGAACATAAGGTCGCGCAGTTCATCTTCGCTTGGCTGACGCTTAGTCACAACTTCTAGGTCTTCCTTTTCAACCATGCCGAAGTCGCGTTCTTGTACTAATAAACCGCCGTTTACGCGCTTAAAGTCATAACCTTCAGTTAGCTGACCAGCCCAGTCACCACACGCTAGAAGACGTACGTTTTTCTTCGCACTTACTACTTCTTTCGCTTCATCGCTTACTGTCGGCGCAATAATCACTTCCACAAATTGACGGTCAACAATCGCTTGCGCCGTTTTCGCATCAAGCTCTCGGTTAAACGCGATAATGCCACCAAATGCAGACGTTGGGTCAGTTTTAAACGCACGGTCGTAGGCACTTAAAATATCATCGCCAATGGCCACACCACATGGGTTAGCGTGCTTAACGATTACACATGCTGGCTCTTCGAATTCTTTTACGCACTCAAGCGCCGCATCCGTGTCAGCAATGTTGTTGAATGACAGTTCTTTACCCTGAAGCTGAGTAGCGGTAGCCACAGACGCTTCTTGAACATTGTTTTCAACATAGAATGCCGCTTCTTGGTGGCTATTTTCGCCATAGCGAAGGTCTTGCTTCTTAGTAAGCTGCATGTTGTAGGTACGTGGGAATTCACTGTGCTGGTGGTCACAGTCTGCTTCACAACCTGTGCTGTCTAAACGAGCACCAAAGTAGTTTGCAATCATGCCGTCGTATTCGGCCGTATGTTCAAACGCTTTAATCGCAAGATCAAAACGGGTGTTGTACGTTAACGAGCCATTGTTGTCGTTCATTTCTGCAAGCACGCGAGAGTAGTCCGCCGCATTAAC
Organism: Alteromonas sp. 07-89-2; assembly: GCF_013113925.1. NCBI lineage: Bacteria > Pseudomonadati > Pseudomonadota > Gammaproteobacteria > Alteromonadales > Alteromonadaceae > Alteromonas > Alteromonas sp. 07-89-2. Next base: position 78,518 of record NZ_VTYM01000015.1, read on the forward strand.
AACAATAGTGACATCTTTATGGTTTTTCGCTGCAGCGCGAACCATCGTTGGCCCACCGATATCAATATTTTCAATCGCATCTTCTAGCGTACAGTCTTCGTTTGCCACGGTAGCAGCAAACGGGTAAAGGTTAACCACCACAAGGTCGATAGGCGCAATGCTGTGTTCTTCCATCACTGCTTCATCGGTACCGCGACGACCAAGGATACCGCCATGAATTTTCGGGTGAAGGGTTTTAACGCGGCCAGCCATAATTTCTGGGTGACCTGTGTGATCCGACACTTCTTTAACAGGTAAGCCAGCGTCAGCGAGAAGTTTAGCAGTACCGCCCGTCGACAGAAGTTCTACGCCAGCGTTATGCAGCGCTGTCGCGAAATCGAGGATACCGGTTTTATCAGAGACACTAAGGAGAGCACGTTTAATAGGTTTTGGTGTTTGCATAAATTTTAAGTTTCTAATGTTGTAGTGTTGAAACAAAAAGAGCACCGATTGGTGCTCTTTGGTGGGCAAAGCCCTTGGAATCTTAGTTCATGCCGTATTGCTTAAGCTTCTTGCGAAGTGTGCCACGGTTGATGCCCATCATGATGGCTGCGCGGGTTTGGTTGCCGCGTGTGTAAGTCATGACTTCTTCTAGCAGCGGCGCTTCAACTTCAGCCAGTACCATTTCGTACAGGTTATCGATGTTTGCGTTATCCAATTGCTTAAGGTACTTGTTAACCGCTTGCTTTACAGAGTCACGCAGTGGCTTTTGAGCTTGCGTTTGTGAAGGCGTAGTTACTGTAGTAGTAAAAGGTGAAGTCACGTTTTGATCGAACATAATACTGTGTTGCTCTTAAGTTAGTCATCACTATGCTGCGGGAGAAATCTGTCGGGTTTCTCGTGTCTGCAGCGCTTGAAAATATGCATTTAGTGCATCGAGTTGCTCATTCGCATCATCGATAGCGTTAAACGTTTTACGAAACTGACGATCCGTATCGTGCTCCGCGAGATACCAGCCCACGTGCTTACGGGCAATTCTCACACCGGCTATGTCGCCATAAAAGTCCTGCACATTGGCTACGTGCTCATGCAAGAGTTCATATAACTCTGACAGCGGCGGTGCTGGTAGGTTCTCGCCCGTTTCAAGATAATGTTGGATTTGCTTAAATATCCAAGGTTTACCTTGCGCGCCGCGACCTATCATTACGCCATCTGCACCGGTGTAATTCAGCACCTCTTGTGCTTTCTCTGGAGAAGTAATATCACCATTTGCAATAACAGGAATTGAAATTGCCGCCTTAATTTGGCGTATGGTGCTGTATTCAGCTTCTCCTTTATACATACAAGCTCGTGTTCTGCCGTGAACAGCAAGCGACTGTATGCCGTTTTGCTCTGCAATGCGGGCAATCTCTACCCCATTGCGATTTTCTGGGTTCCAGCCGGTACGAATTTTTAGTGTCACGGGTACATCAACAGCATTAACTACTGCTTTAATAATCGCTTCCACTGTGTCTGGGTATTGAAGCAATGCAGAACCTGCCAGCTTCTTATTGACCTTTTTAGCAGGACAACCCATGTTGATATCGATGATTTGCGCACCGTTCTCAACATTAAATTGTGCTGCTTGAGCCATAAGCTCAGGATCAGCCCCAGCTATCTGTACAGAGCGAATGCCTTCTTCACCCTCATGATTCATACGCGCTTGTGATTTAGCTGTGTTCCAAACTTTCGGATTACTCGAAAGCATTTCTGAAACAACAAGCCCTGCACCTAAGCGCTTACAAAGTTGGCGAAACGGTCTGTCTGTTACGCCAGCCATGGGGGCCAACATCAAATTGTTTTCTAACTCGTAAGGTCCAATTCGCATTATAAAATGTATAGCTCGCCATCTAAAACTGCACAGAAAATATACACCCGGCTAAAACGGGGCGCTAAGTGTACGTGTTTTCGCAAGGCTTGAAAAGGCTAAAAATCGCACAAAATTTCACTCCGTGGTCTTGACAGTGAAAAAAATCTGTCACATTAGTAAGCTAACGTCGATTTTTAGTTTAAATATTGTACTAAAGTCTTACAGCCCCCGATTTGAAAGGGCTGTAATGTGAAAAAAATTAACAATTAATTAGGCGGTGACGTTCTTTGTCGTACAAATTTTCGTCGCAATTTTGAGGTGGTTTACCGAAAACACACTATTCTAACTGGGCGTAATTTTCACCGACTGGTCGGTTTATCACTCAAACTTAGTGTTTTTTGCCCGACACTCTCGCCCATTCGCCATCTATGGCACTGGGTTCAAGTGTAATATCTTGAGCGTACGCTTCTTCTATGCGCGTAACTTGCTCCGCCAAAATGCCAGAAAGAACTAACAAACCACCTGATTTGCAATAGTTTGTAATAATGCTTTGAAGTTCTAGTAATGGACCTGACAAGATATTCGCCATCACCACATCGGCTTCAAGCTCAGGTTGGTCTTCAGGAAGGTATACATCCAGACGGTCTTCAACGCCGTTGCGGCGCGCATTTTCTTTCGTTGCCTGAAGGGCTTGTGGGTCAATATCAATACCAATAACGCGCTTAGCGCCCAACTTCAGCGCAGCTAACGCCAAAATTCCTGAACCACAGCCAAAATCGACGACGGTTTTATCTGTCATATCTATGCCGTCAAGCCAGCGCAAGCAAAGCGCAGTGGTAGGGTGCGTGCCAGTACCAAAGGCAAGGCCTGGGTCTAACATTACGTTAACCGCGTTTGGATCGGGAACATCGCGCCAGCTTGGGCATATCCACAAGCGCTCGCCAAACTGCATAGGATGGAAGTTATCCATCCACTCTCGCTCCCAGTCTTTGTCTTCAAGTGGCTCAAGCTTATATTTAAAATCAGGGCCTAAGACTTTGGCTTTACCCAAGCGCTGAAGGATGCCTTTCATATCGGCATCAGCTTCAAATAAGCCGACGACTTGTGTATCGGGCCACAGTAACACTTCACCCGGCTTGGGCTCGTACATAGGGGTGTCTTTCGCATCCACATAGGTCACTGCTTGTGAGCCGTTGGCCGTTAGCATGTCGCCTATTGATTCTGCATGTTCAGAGGAGGTATTAATTCGAAGTTGTAGCCAAGCCATAGTTATCGTTCATTGAGACCTTTGCGCTTTATTGTACCTTTGCTTGGCAGTAAACAAAATGCAGGCAAGCGAAAAGCTTTCAGTAAATGAAAACGCGATGCTTACAGAGGCATGATCAAATCTAACTTTGGTTTTCAACAGGCTCTCACGTACCCAATAAAACTTGGCTGCTCAATTGATTACGTAAGCCTCGAGAAAAACTAACCTTTTGTCGACTGGTGAAATTCTAATATAAGTTTATATTATGAGAAGGGTATCGTTTAATTTATAGTCTGGTTCATCTGTTGTATGCGCGCACTTTTATCTGCTGTTTGTCTACTGTGTTTTATCATACCGCTTAGCGCGAAAGAGCTAGATGTGGTTGTAGGCTGGAACAAGCCTCCATACGTTATTTCACAAGAACACACCGGCTTTGAAGTTGACTTGGTGCGGGCGATCCTTGCTGAAATGGGATATGGATTGTCGCCTATTTATGTTCCTTTCGGGCGTACGGCAAGGTTATTAAAAGATGACGCCGTTGACATTGGACTTACCCTTAATCCTGCACACACGGTCGATCAAAGCATTCTATCTGAGCCATATATTATCTATCAGAACGTCGTGGTAACACGGGCAGACAGAGAACTGACGATAGACAGTATCGACGATTTGAAAGGTAAAAGCGTCATTGCTTTTCAAACCGCTCAATCGGTATTAGGTGAGGACTTTGGGCGAACTCTCGCATCGCAAACTACCTATATAGAAATGGCACGACAAGATCGTCAAGTGGACATGCTGATGCGCGGCAGTGTCGATGTTGCCATTCTCGATAGAAATATCTTCAACTACTTCAAATCTGCAAACAGTGCTTATGCCGAAGACGCAACCGTCTTTCATGAGCTTTTTCCTATATCGCCTTACAGTGCTGCAATCCCCGACCCAGCGCTAAGAGCCAAGTTCAACGCCACCCTTCGGCTATTTATTGAAGATGGGCGGTATCAGTTACTGCTTGATGAATATAAGCTCGATAACCTCCTTCATAAGCTTCCCGTAGCGGAAACGGCAAAATAATTCTTAGACAGTGAACTATTTCTGATTCAACGTATAAGAAACTAACATTACGTTACCTTCTATTGCCGACAAAAGCTGCATAATAAGAAGGAGTAACAGGCGCTAGGATCATACGTTAAGGAAAGGTTTATGTTGAAACAGGGTTTTTTGCTGGCCGTAGTCGTGCTATGCACTGCATGCGTGTCTCAAGCAAATCATACAGATAAGATTGAGCAATGGTTAGATAAGCCTGCTCACGTTCAGGCGCAAGCTATTGCGAGTGGCGACACGACATCTGCTGAGCTCGTTAGCGGTTATCTTGCGCGAATCGAGCGGCTAGATGAAAAGGTAAATAGCGTTTTAGCGTTGAACCCTAACGCGCTGACCGAAGCGAAGGCCATCGATAAACGACTAGCGAATGGCGAGACGCTTGGCCCTCTGGCAGGTATTCCCGTGCTGCTAAAAGATAATATAGAAAGTAAAGAGATGCCCACCACAGCCGGCTCAATGGCGCTCATTACTAATGACACTGGTCGCGATGCGCCTATCGTAGAAAAACTGAAAGCGGCAGGGGCAATTATTTTGGGTAAAACCAATTTGTCTGAATGGGCAAACTTTCGCTCTGAATCCTCTATCAGCGGCTGGAGTGCAGTTGGCGGGCTTACCCGAAACCCGCATATGCTATCAAGAAGTGCTTGTGGCTCGTCATCGGGCTCGGGCGCAGCCATGTCACTTCGCCTCGCGTCACTTGCCGTGGGCACCGAAACCAATGGCTCTATTATTTGTCCGGCATCCATAAACGGGGTAGTCGGCTTTAAACCAACCGTGGGCTTGCTTTCCAGAACTCACATAGTACCTATTTCTTTCAGTCAGGACACCGCAGGACCAATGACGTCTAACGTTCAAGACGCCTGGCTAATGACGGCAATCATGGCGGGCCCTGATGCAAGCGATAACGCTACACTAGACGCTGAGTCTCACCGCCCTTCTATGCCAACATCGTCAATGCTGGCTACCGATTTAAAAGGCAAGCGTATTGGTGTGGTTAGGTACCGCCAGGGCGATAACCCTCATGTACTGGCTGTTTATGAAAAGGCGTTGAACCAGCTTAAAGCATCGGGCGCGACGCTGGTGGACATCAGTGACTTCTCTCAGCCAGATTCATTTTGGGCCGACTCTTATAATGTTCTGCTGAGCGAGTTCCATCATAGTATTAACGAATACTTGTCGGGGTCGCCGGCAGAGCTCCCTGCAAGGAACTTGTCTGAGCTTATCGATTTCAATAACAAAACAGAGCGCGAGTTAGCGTTATTCAATCAAGACATTTTCGAAAAATCGCTCGCGTCGGCAGCCATTGACAGCGAAAAGTATCAAAATGCACTGCGCCTTATTCAAGACACTGCAGGCAAGAACGGTATCGATACATTATTAGCAAAACACAACGTTGATATATTGGTTGCGCCCTCGAACAGTCCATCATTTCTTATCGACGGAGTATACGGCGACCATTCGCCAGCCGGCTTTATTGGTATAGGGTATTTGGCTGCCATCGCTGGTTATCCGCACCTTACAGTACCTGCCGGACAAGTAAAAGATCTTCCTGTGGGAATTAGTTTTATTGGTGGTAAGTGGCAAGACGAAAGTGTTTTGAAAATAGGTCGAGTCTTTGAAGCAAAACACGGCTTCTTCATTAAGCCTGGCCTTCTGCCTACACGTTTTGACAACCCAGCGTTGAAAGGTATTGAAGATGGTCTTGGTGATGACCGCTAGTGGCAATTTTAAGCCCCAACTGAAACAAAAAAGCCCTTGATTGAACTCAAGGGCTTTAAATGTTGTTCACTTCTTTTCATGCGTAGACTGCAACTTAGATTACTTACATTGCTTACATCACTTTGCACTATGCAAAAGAAGATATACCTCTGCAGGGTTAGCCAGGCTTTTTCACCCAAGCGCTACACCAGCCATCAGCGTTAACAAGCTTATTAGGGAAAATGTTACAAGGGCGGTGTTGTTCGCCATCGGCGCCCTGCACGTACATGCAGTTTGCGCATTTTGCACCTTCAACAGTTGACGACGGTGTGTAGTTCAGTGCTTTTGCAGTAGGGTCATCAGCACTCAATTGTTCTTGAGCCTGAGCACGTAACGCTACACCACCTAATGTAAGACCGATAACCGTCGAGCCAGAAAGCTTTAAAAAGTCACGGCGATTTACAGATTTCATAACATTCTCCTTAAGAGATAGAAACGATAATGATTCTTTTTTATTCAGTACCTTAAACGCAAAAACCTGCCCAAAGAGGCAGGTTTTGTGTATTGTTTAAATACTATCTCTTTTTGAAAAAAGATCGAATGAAATGTCGTATTTTCACTTGATCCAGATTAAATAAAATTCAGAGTGATGCCTCCAGATTACAATCATCAGACCGTTTTTTCTGCTTCAAGTTCACTTTTTAGCTAGGGGAACTCCAGGTTTGGCGTAGGCAAATTGTGCAATACGCGCTGTGCTGTGATAGCTATCTAATCCAGAAATACAGGCGGTGTTTGCTTTTTCTATATCTGCATACCCGTCTTTGTCAATAATGTTCTCTGGCATATGAAGCTCTCGGATTTCTCCAATGACCATTTCGGTCTCGTTGAGCAATGTGAAGTGTTGCGCCACCTTCAAGCCCATCTTAATTTCACTTTCTTTAACAAACGGTGCACTAAAAGACTCGCTAAACTGCGGCGTTAAACCCACTGCTTCAAACTCGCTTTCATCAGGGGCGTAGCGAGCAGATGTTTGGTGTGCCTTGTCTACCCAATCAGTTGACACGTGATTGAGCGTGTAAAAGCCCTGCTGCTTTATATTGCTAAGGGTGTCTCTTACTACAGTGTGTGGGCGCATTATCATGCCTAAAAGTGGTGGATTAGCGCCCACATGAACAACCGAACTTACAATAGCTAAATTGTTGGTGTTACCGTTTGTAGTACCCACCAATGTGGCCGATTTGAACCCAGACAAACTGTTAATTAGGTTGGCACGGTAACGCTGAGTTAGTTCATCAATATCGCTGCGAGTAAATTGTTTAGTCATTCTCTCGTTCAGCCTCTATTTGAATGTCTTCACCGTGCTGGTAAGCGGTAAGCTCTATAGGCTGGCAACACACCTGGCAGTCGAGTACCTGTACTTGGCCAACATCGTTAATTTCATCTATCTCTACATCATTGGGGGCCATACAGTAGGGACATGAAAAGTCCATGGAACGGGTTAAGCTCATATTTAATCGCCTTATTAATCACTAAACAGTTTTATTACGTAATGTTAAGACGAGTGGATTTTCTTTGAAAAGAGCATAGTTGTTTGCGTGGTTGTAGCGCGCAGGCAGCGGCGGTGTCGTTCAATCACCGTTGAATATTAAATTTAAACCGTTGACTTCAATAGCGACCAGCTAGGCAAATAAAGGTGAAAATGTGGCAAATCAGGTGGGAAAATGCCCGTGTTGTAACAGAGAGACGCGCCTTACTTATCACCACCTTATTCCCAAAAAAATGCACCGACGCACCTATTTCAAAAAGCACTTTAGCAAAGCCGAACTGCAGGGCGGTATTTATATTTGCAGGCAATGCCATAGCGGAATACATCGCTTTTATGATGAGATGACATTGGCTAAGCACTACTCCAATTTGCAACTTTTATTAGATGACGAGCAGCTTTCAGCGTTCTTTCAGTGGGTGTCTAAACAGCGAGTACGTGTTTAAAAAGGCACATTTTGTACTTTTAGTAGCGGATGTGTAATTCAATCGCGATGGATTTAATTTGATTAATATGGCTGTATAAATATACACTGTTGGTGTTTTCATAGCCAAAGATACTTCATGCGAAAAGATTTACCGCCACGTTATTACCTCACACACTTTCACGAGTTCCTTAAATTCTTTGAAGGTGCGAACAGCACGCTTTTAAGTGATGAGGCAGCTGATTTTATTGAGCGCTTTAACGCATTGGACGATGACAAAAAATGTATTGTGGTGCGCGCTGCAAATCGCAAGTATGCGGTTATTGACAGAACCCAGTTTAACTACGACGAGATAGTCGAACCACAAGCTCAAATAGATTGGCTTATTGATAGCGGGTGGTTTGGCGACCTTTCGAACGCATCGCTTAATGATATCGCCGGCGTTCTAACCAAAGACGCGTTATTGGCGCTTCTCGCTGAATACGGCAGTACGCAGGGGCTAGCGTCTCTTACTAAGCCTAAACTCGTGACGTTGCTTAATGAACATATCGGTGCTAGAGGCTGGCCAGAGCGCTTCTCGCTTAATAACTACTTGGTGTGCCTATTCGACGATGCGCTTCGCTATTTGCTGTTCATCTATTTTGGTAACACCAAAAGCCGTTTAAATCAGTTTTCTATGCGCGATTTAGGCGTAATGAGAACCCGTTCTGATTCGGTAACAGATACCGCGCGTTTCGACACCAAAAGCGACGCAGAAGCCTCTTGGTTTTACGCAAATCATTACAGTCAGTTAGCTTTTTATAACAATGATATGTTACTTGCCTTAGCGGAAGATGATTTCCCAGCTACAGAAGGTGTGTCAGCCAGTTTCTATCGCGACCAGCTGCTTTACGCGCTTGGGCTTAAAGTGTTGGCGTGCGATAGGGCCAAAGGGTTAGACATTTTAAAACTAGCGCAAAGCGATAAAGCAAAAGAAAAGTGGCTAAGAGAGAGCTATAAAGATGGGAAGGAAGGTGACGTCAAACAAGCACTAGAAGATATTATCGATAACCCTCAATCGGACACGCTTTTAGCATTTGCAGAAGATTTTTATGCCCGTAAATACCATAAAAAACGCACCAGCACAGTTACCGACATGCTTCGCAATGCCAGCCGAACTTTGGATATTGATGTAAGCCAAAATCAGCAAGTGGAGCGTGGAGTGTTAGCGCACTATGCTCGACATGGAATAGAGGGCTGGCGTACAGAAAATCGATTATGGCGCAGCCTATTCGGCCTTACTTTTTGGAAGCAACTTTACGAAGAAGATACGTTGGTTACAGAGTTTGATCGCAGGCCACTATCGCTTAAGCAGAATAACTTTTACGCCAAGTTTGAGCACAGCATTGAAGCACTGTTACAGGCACTCGATAGCAAAGAAAAGCTCCGTTTTCACATCCACAAGATGGCCACAATGCACTATGGCAAAGTGAACAGCCTATTTATGTGGTCAAGCCATTTGCTTACGCCTATAGAAGCGCTAATTGAGCATGGTTCGCTAGGCTCTATTTATGCTTTACTTCGCATGATGTGCAAAGACTTTGAGAGCCTTCGAGATGGCTTCCCAGATATTATGGTGTTTGACGGTGCGCTTCGCTTTGAAGAGATAAAAGCGCCTGGCGATCAGCTTCGCCGAAATCAGTTGGTTTCAATTCAGCGTTTGCAACAAGCCGGTTTTGATGTTGCTGTGACGACAGTGAACTGGGTGCGCGACCCAGCCCAACCCTATGTGGTAGTGGATATTGAGACTACCGGTGGAAACAATAGTTATAACCGCATTACCGAAATAGGCATGGTTAAACTAGTTGGCGGTGAAGAGGTAGACAGATTTCAAACCTTATTGAACCCGCAGCGTAGAATCCCTAGTAATATAACCCGCCTTACCGGTATCTCAGACGAGATGGTAGCAGACGCGCCGCTGTTTGCCGAAGTCGCTGAGCAGGTGGCACGATTTACCGAAGATACCGTATTTGTTGCGCATAACGTGAACTTTGACTATGGCTTCATTAAACAAGAGTTTGCGCGACTAGAGCAGAACTTCAGACGCCCTAAAATGTGCACCGTTCGCGAAATGCGACGCACCTATCCAGGGTTGCCTTCGTACTCTTTGGCTAATTTAACTAAACACTTCCGTATAGAAATGGAGCAGCATCACCGAGCGCTCAGCGATGCCAAGGCTGCCGCCGAACTGTTAAAGCTGGCGTTTGAGAAAGATGATGAACTTGCGGCGTTGTCGTCGAATTAATAAGGTTGTTATTGAAATTTTTAGCATGCGGACACTGAACAAAATGCGCGTAAATGCTGTATTGAGTTGAGTTATAACGTGCATATTGAGATGTAAGAAATGGCATTAACTGAAGAACAAGAATCACGAATTATTGAAATGGCGTGGGAAGATCGCACGCCGTTTGAAGCCATTGAGCGTTTGTACGGGCTTCCAGAGAAAGACGTAATAAAGCTCATGCGTAAAAATCTTAAACAAAAAACTTTTAAAAATTGGCGAGAACGGGTGTCAGGCAGAAAGACCAAACACGCCAGCTTGCGCCCTGAAGGTGTGGATAGAGGCTATTGTCCCTCGCAATACAAATACAAAAGTGCCAACAAGTAATGCTCAATAAGTATTTGTTTGACGTTACCGGATTGACAACGTGAACTAGCCTACATTACTTCTTTGGCGGAGTAATGGTGGTTATGGGTAAAAGAAACGCGGTTAACTGCTGACGTAACGGCGTTGGAAAGATAACCGTATTTTCTGATTGCAAAATACTTTTAGCGTGATGAACTTGGCGTAACAGATTGTGGTAGGTGTCATTGTTCTGCTGTATTGCCTCTACCTTACTCATCATTAATTCAATAAATTCGGCGGGGGATAGGTTGTCGTGTTGCCTTATCTCAAAAGCTAGCGCCTTAAGTACATAGGCTTCCCACTCTTTTCTGTAACTCTCCTGTAATCGCTCAGGATAAAGTGCAAGGTCTGCTATATCTTGCGCTAGGTCTACAATATCAAGGGGATCATCAAAAAGAACGCGAAATGCGAGAAGCACATCGTCAGAGAGGCGAGAAATGGGAAGTTTTTCTTTGAACTGAGCATAGCGGCTTGGCACAAGAACACCTTTTCTATCGGACAACACACATCGCCTTGCGCAGCGCGATTGAATTTAGCTGGCTAACAAGACACGTTAAATTGTAATAAAAGCGCGAGTACGAAGAAAGTTGTTCAGGTTAAAAATACGTAATCTAGAATAATTGAACGTATTTACAGACCAACCCGTAACCTATTATGCACTGTTAAAGTGTGTACGCGTTCTTGCTGTTTGGCCCATCATCTGATGGGCCTTTTTTATGTTGCTCAATGGCGCTCATTTTCTCGGTAGTAATAAAGAACGCACACTTTAACGAGTATCAGTCATTCAACTTTCAAAAGAAAGTTTTACACCGGCCAATAATCGACTGACGCTATCTACCACATCAGCTCTTATAAACCATTCAACATCATGCTTCTCAGATAGCACGCCACTAAATTCCAGAGAGCCGCCGTGACCTGTTCCTAGAAAGTCTTCAATTAATTCAGCGCGCTCACCAAAACTACTGTCTATATAGGAATAGTAAGCAAAATATTCGATAGGATATGATGTGTTAAAAGCGCTTGCAGCGAATTCACCGCTGGTGCCCACTACAACTTTCGCAGCACTTTCATCAGTACGCTGCACTAATTCAATGAACGCGGTATCTTGTTCATTAATACGTAATCGATATTCTGCCCGGGCAAACGTACCGTTCAACATTCTTTCAAAACTGGCTTCGTAGCTATGTCGTTGTCCCATCTTGGCCGAATATTCAATTTCGAAATACTCATCCTCTCCGCCAATATTAAAGGCTTCAGATGCTTCAGCATTTACAAGTTGACCAAAGACTATTTCAATGGCGGTGTCGTTTTGCAATTGCTTCACGTGACGTACCCCCGTTATCCAACCATCTTTCGACAAGCCGGTGGAAGAAACACGCCCTTTGTAAGTTGGAATAATGCCTAACTCTGTTTTCCCTGACTCAGATTCATGCCTTAAGTATAGTCGCCTTGCGTAGAGATAATCAGTGTTGTCGCTACCGAATGTATTGTGGCTTGATGAAAAGTCATCACCAGTTACCACAAAGCTGTTTACTGACCACGCTGAAGTGATGGCAAGAGAGGGATAGTAACGCAGTCGATATTGTTCGCGGCTTGGGCGGTTGGAACGATTATCGTAACGAACTTGAATATCTAGCTTCTGTGAGAAGGTGGGCGCTATTTGTTCTGCATGCGCGTTAGTTCCCGCAATGGCTATCAGCGGTAAAATAAACAAAAAAGGATTTCGCACCTGTTTAACCCTAAACAACATGATTAAGTAGTTTATACATTAAATCTTTTTATACCAATCCGCATAGATAATTGCCCACTCAGAAGGCGCTGGCAAGTTTCCTAGCGAAGCGTGGGAATGCAGGAATGGCTGTTCCCTTTTAAATTCCCAGAATGAAGCTAGGAAGCTTGCCAGACCTTCCCGAAGGGCGAGTTTAAAATGTCCGTACTCTTTGTTGTGTCACCTTGATGTAGAACCACTATACC